>JANNXZ010000266.1:0-1811 GCA_031409835.1 Nitrospirota bacterium | reverse complement strand
TTGGTGGGCGGCGCAGGGGCGTGGTTGTCTTGACTCGGAGCGTATGACGATACTATGATCGATCATGAATTGGTAGGGAGGTTCATGATGGCCACGACGACGATTTCACCGAAGTTCCAGATTGTGATTCCCAAGGAAGTACGGGACAAGCTCCATCTGAGTCCACGGCAGCGTTTGCAGGTCGTGGAGAAGGGTGGGGTCATCACCCTGGTGCCGGAAGTGCCCCTCAAATCGCTTAAGGGAATGCTCAAGGGCATGTCCAAGACGGATGTCCGGGAAAAGAAGGACCGATTGTGAAGGTCGTGCTGGACTCTAGCGGATGGATCGAATTCTTTACGGGTGGGCCGCTTGCAGATCGCTACGCCGCCTATCTCGCCCCTCGGTATCAGCTCATCACGCCGACGGTCGTACTGTACGAAGTGTATAAGAAGATCAAGCGGGAGCGGGGCGAGGAGACGGCCTTACTGTTCGCGAGCCGACTCAGTGCGACCCAGGTGGTCCAATTAACAGAATCGATCGCCTATCTGGCTGCTGATTTGAGTCTGAGGCACGGCTTGGCAATGGCCGATGCCATCGTGTATGCAACCGCCAAGGATCAAGAAGCTGAGGTTGTCACAGGCGACGCAGACCTGAAGGATCTGTCGGGAGTGATCTACGTCAAGTAGGTGTTCAGGGCAGTTCTCCCATTCCCACCTCCGAGAGTCTGAGCTTCGCTCAGCCTTGACCTCGGCCTTAGCCTGCCTATTCGGTTGGTTCCGCGCCGCCTTCCCACAACTTCACCGTGCGGTCCCACGAGGCGCTGGCCAGTTTCATCCCATCCGGTGACAGGGTAATGCCGCGAACGGCTGCAGTATGGGCCTTGATGGTTCTGAAGCAGCGGCCGTTCGACAGATCCCAAAAGCGAATCGTGGCGTCATCGCCGGCGCTGATGAGCACCTTGCTGTCCGGCGTGACGACGAGGGTGCGCACCCAAGCGGTGTGGCCTTTCAATGTCCGTTGTTCTGCCATATGGGGCATGTCGAACAGTTTGATCGTCTGGTCACGGCTTCCGGTGATGAGCAGTTTGGCATCGGGGGTAAAGGTCATCGCGCCAATCCAATAGTCCATCACCTTCTGAAATCCACCGTCATCGTCGATGAAGTATCCGCGTGTTTCGCTGGAGTCTTCTTCGGTCTGTTTCCAATGACCGTTGTGCACGATTTTTTCTTCTCCACTGGGTAAGACCTCCCATAGCTTGACCTTGCCGATATCCATGCCACTGGCGAGATGGACTCCATCCGGCGAAAACGCGACGCAGACAGACCAGTTGTGGTCGTACTGGTCCTTGCCGAGGAGGGTCATGAGTTCGGTGCCGGTGGTGACTTCCCAGATCTTGATGTCTTTATTGTGGCTGCCGCGAGCCAGCATGAGGCCGTCGGGGGAGAGCGAGAGGCTGACGACATTGTGGTCGTAGCGTGTGAAGAGGAGCTTCTTCGATTCGCCGGTGGTTGGGTTCCACAGTCGGATGGTTCGGTCCTCACTGGCAGTAGCGAGGGTTTGGCCGTCCGGCGTGAAGACGACGGATCGGATGTCCGCCGTATGTCCTCTGAGTGAGCGCAAGAGGCGTCCGGTTTCAATATCCCATAGGCGGACGAGCCGGTCGGCTCCACCGCTGGCGAGGGTCAAGCCGTTTGGTGCGAAGGCGACCGACCACACTCCATGCGAATGGCCGCGATACGTGGTCAGTTCCCGTGTCCCTGTCTTCCAATATTCAAGGAAATCGACCGGCGCGATGCCAGTTTCCGGCGATGCTGTCGTGAGCGGGGATGGAG
>JANNXZ010000265.1:0-9470 GCA_031409835.1 Nitrospirota bacterium | reverse complement strand
TCGATATTGCCGAGGTAGTCGGACATCATGTGAGCTTGACCCGGGCAGGCCAGAACCTGAAGGGACTTTGCCCGTTCCATCAGGAAAAATCGCCCTCCTTTACGGTCAGTCCTTCCCGCCAGATTTTTCATTGTTTCGGATGCGGCGCGGGCGGCAACGTATTTACGTTTCTGATGCGAATCACCGGCGCGGATTTTCCGGAGACAGTCCGTGAGCTCGGGCAGAAATTCGGAATTAACGTGCCGGACAGCGGGCCGAGCACGGGGCCGCAAGCAGCACAGGCGAGCCGTCTTGAACCGCTTAATAGGGCGGTGACAGCGTGGTTTCAACAGAATTTGCGGGATGGAGTAACTGGTGCGACAGCACGAGACTATCTGGCCGGCCGGGGCATTCAGGCTGGGACGATTGAGCGATTTGAAATCGGTTGTGCTCCGGCTGAGTGGGACGGGCTCATTAAGGCGCTGAGCAAGCAGGGTTTTACACAGAGTGATTTGGCTGCCGCTGGATTGACGATCGCGCGCGAACAAGCCTCCGGGGCCTATGATCGTTTTCGCGGCCGTGTGATGTTTCCTATCACGGATTTGCGCAAGAGGGTCGTCGGGTTTGGAGGGCGTATCCTCGGTGAGGGGACGCCGAAGTACCTGAACTCACCGGATACTCCCTTGTTCAAGAAGGGGCAGACGCTGTACGCGTTGGATCTGGCGCGTGAAGCGGTGGCTCGGCTGAAGACCGTGATCGTGGTGGAAGGATACTTCGATGCGGTTGCGCTTCATCAAGCCGGGCTGACCCACACGGTTGCGACGCTGGGGACGGCCCTGACGGCGGAGCATATTCAGGTATTGAGACGCTTTGCCTCGAAGGTCGTGCTGTTGTTCGATCCGGATCAGGCCGGAGTTCGTGCCGCACTGCGAGGGCTCGATCTGTTTGTGAACAGCGGGCTCGGCGTGAAAGTCGTGACATTGCCGGTTGGAGAGGATCCTGATACCTATGTGCGGAAGGAAGGGCCGGAGACCTTTACTCGCTTGGAAGAGCAGTCTCCGAGCCTTTTAGATTTTGCTCTTGAGCATAGTTTGAGCACAGCGGAGTCCAGTACGATCGAAGGGCGAATCCGCAGCGTGGACGATGTGTTGCGGATTCTACAAAAGAGCGAGCACCCGATCGAACGAGAGGAACGGATGCGCGTGGTCGCCGAACGATTGGGGATTAGCCAGCAACGATTGATCGAGCGCTATCCGGCGTTGGTGCAGTCGGAGGGACGCCGACCGGCGGCCGCTCAACCGACCGGCCTTCCACAGGCAACATTCAAGGGTGTGAGCGAAGAGCGAGATCTGGTGTACTTGCTGCTGCACGGGCACCTGACGCCTGCTGATGTGCAACGACTGAAGTCCGAGGCTTTCTCAGTTCCGGCCTGTCGGTCTCTCGTTGAAGCCGCGCTGAAACACCTTGATCGAGACGGCCGAGTCGGACTCAGGTCGTTGTTGGATGCGGTAGTGGATCACCAGGATTGCGGGTCGCTCGCGACCGAGCTGTCTCTGCGAGAAGACCATTTTGACGACGTGAGGGCTCACGTCGCAGGGTGCTTAGAGACGTTGGATCGGAAGCGAACCGAGGCCGTGTTTCGAGATCTAATCGCGCAACTCAAGGCCGCCGAACGGGAGGGCCGTCTGGAGGATGCGCGAATGCTGAATGTGCAAGTGAATGAATTACGAATCCAAAAGTCCGGTCGGCCCTCCACCGGAATGTTGTCCTTAGTGAAGGAGTAGTCATGGCGAAACCAGAGTTGCTCGGCGAAGTGAAAAAGCTGATCTCGATGGGGAAAGAGAAAGGCTTTTTGACATACGACGAGCTAAATAGCACGTTACCCGCGGAAGTGGTGTCCTCCGAGCAGTTCGGCAGCATCATGACGATGTTCGGCGAAATGGACATCGAGATTGTCGATGCGCCCGAGGGGGAGAGGATCAAGAAAGCCCGAGACAGCGAAGACTCAAATGAGGACGCTGAGGACGCTGAGGTCGAAGCCGCTGCCGGTTCCGGGGAGGAGAATGAGAAGGAAGAAAAGGAAGAGAAGGAGATTGATCTTACTCCCGGCGCACTTAGCCGGACCGATGACCCGGTCCGACTCTATCTCAAAGAGATGGGAAGTGTGGCGCTGTTAAGCCGTGAAGGCGAAATCGAGATCGCGAAACGCATCGAGGAAGGGAAGAAGGACATTGCCTCGGTCATCTATGGGATGCCGATGACGATTGAGTTTGTCCTTGCCCTGTATGACCAGCTCAAGAACGGGACCATCGACGTGCGTGAGATCGTCCCGATCGTCGAGACTGAGGAGGAGTTCGAGGAGGAACAGATCCAGCGGGATTATGAAGAGCTCCGGGTGAAGACCCTCGAAGGGCTGAATTCCGTCCGGAAAATCTCGACCTCGCTCAAGAGTCTCTACGAAGTGGCCCGGCATGCCAACAGCGACCCCACGAAGCAGAAGAAGATCAAGAAGCAGATCGATACGATTCGCGATCAGGTTGTAGAGAAGATGGAGTCCGTCAACCTGCATGGCGTGCTGAAGGATCGGATGGTGCAGCGTGTGCGGGAGTTGGCGATTCAGATCCGGACGGCGGAGCGGGAGATTGTGAGTTGTCAGCGTCGGCTTGGGATCAGCGGAGAGGCCGGTGCTGAGGCACTGAAGAAGCTCTGCCGCGATCGGAAAGATTTCCTCGCGGTCAAACGCAAAACAAGCTGTTCGGAGGATGCACTTAACGAAATAAAGAAGGTGTATCAGTCGGCAAAGGGCCGGATTCGAGCACTTGAGACTGAAGAGGCTCTTGTATCCGCGGAAGAAATTAAAGATGCAGTCAAGCATCTGGATGTGGCGGAGGATAAGGTCAAGCGTGGGAAGGCTGAGTTGGTTGAGGCGAACCTTCGTCTTGTCGTCAGTATCGCCAAGAAGTACACGAACCGCGGTCTTCAGTTCCTCGACTTGATCCAGGAAGGCAATATCGGCCTGATGAAGGCCGTCGATAAGTTCGAGTACAAGCGTGGGTACAAGTTCAGTACCTATGCCACCTGGTGGATCCGCCAGGCGATTACCCGCGCGATCGCCGATCAAGCCCGGACGATCCGTATCCCTGTGCATATGATTGAGACGATCAATAAGCTGATCCGAACATCCCGCCATCTGGTCCAGAAACTCGGGCGCGAACCGACGCCGGAAGAAATTGCCGAGCGCATGGATCTTCCGCTCGACAAAGTGCGAAAGATTTTAAAAATCGCGCGCGAGCCGATTTCTCTGGAGACCCCGATCGGCGAAGAAGAAGACAGCCATTTGGGCGACTTTATCGAGGACAAGAAGGCGGTGTCTCCCCTGGAAGCGGCGATCCGGTACGATCTCCAGCGCCAGATCAATAGCGCATTGGAAACGCTCACGCCACGTGAGGAGAAAGTGTTACGGAAGCGGTTCGGCATCGGCGAAGCCACCGACCATACGCTCGAAGAGGTCGGTCAGGATTTCGAAGTGACCCGCGAACGTATCAGGCAGATCGAAGCCAAGGCGTTGCGCAAGCTGCGTCATCCAAGTCGGAGCAAGAAACTGCGCAGTTTCGTAGAAAGTCTGTGATGCACCATGGGGCGCTCTCATTGGGATTTGACTCCCCTCTCTGGGCAGCCTAAAATTGGCTGTTCGTGTCTGCGGGGCAGGCATGAGAGAGTCATCCGCCTGATCGGGCCCATAGCTCAGGTGGTTAGAGCGGCTGACTCATAATCAGCTGGTCCTAGGTTCAAGTCCTAGTGGGCCCACCATCGTAGCTGCGGAACTCATCGTTTGAGACCGTTGTTCGGAACAACAGCAATAGGAGTGCGTTGAACCAGAATCTTTCCCCCCTTATCGAACTCCAGAAGCTTGATCTCCGCATCGCGGAGATCAAGGACCAACGTCGAAAAATCCCAGAGCGGCTTCAAGCCGTTGACGTCCCGCTTCAAGAGGCCCGGCAGCTGCATCAGCAGACCAGTGCTTCCGTGGAGACTCTCGTCAAAGAGCGGCGGTCGCACGAACAGGATCTTGACGCACATGAAGCGCATACTGAGAAAATGAAATCGCGGCTGTCCGAGCTGAAATCCAACAAGGAATACCAGGCGCATCTGTTCGAGATCGAGGTCGCCAATAAGAAGAGAGGGGATATCGAGGAGAAGATTTTGCTGTGTATGGAGAAGGTCGAACAACTGCAGCAGACAGCGAAAGACGCGCAAGAGAAGCTCAGCGCCATCGAAAAAACCTTTACGCGGGAAAAGCAGGCGCTTGACGAGCTGGAGCGCACACTCTCAACGGAACTGGCCGATCTCGAAACACAGCAGCAAGCTCGTTCGGCTCATGTCGAGAAGGGGTTGCTTAGTCGCTATAACTCGATCAAAGCATCGCGCAAGGATCATGCGCTTGCTGAAATCAAAGAGGGGATCTGTTCCGGATGCCGTCTGCAACTTCCTCCCCAACTGATTTCAGAAGTAAAACGCGCGGAAGGTCTCCATACTTGCCCCTATTGCCGTCGGATGCTCTACTGGGATGGGCACATTCCTGTTGAAACCATGCCAGGCCCCGATCTCGATAAGACGTCGGTCCTTGAGATCGGCGAGTCGGTTTAGTCTATTTTCCCCAACACGGACTGAGTAGTTTTGAAGTGTAGTTTAGCGACCGACCCCAGCCGTTCCTCTCCATGCTTCTTCACGATCATACGTCCGGCCAGTTCGACGGCGGGCGACGCCCCTTTGGGCAATGTCGTGCCGATCTCATCCGAGAGTCGTTTCAATCGCAAGAGGAATTCTGCGCGGGCCAGGATCGAGGCTGCGGCCACGGCCAGATCGGATTCGGCCTTATGCCGCTGTTCCAATACGATCGTGCGCCCTTTCTCCTGTAGTGCGTTCAGAATCAACCGTTCATCGCCGAACTGATCCGCGATCGCGCGCCCGCACGAAACCTTTTCCAGCAGAGTTTCCAGGGCCTTGGCATGGCCCCAGGCCAGCAGGCGATTCAAGTTCCGGATCTTTGAGTACAGTTCGTTGTAACGTTGCGGGCCGATCGCAATAATGCTGTGGGGGCACAGCATCCGGATGTCGGGCGCCATCTCGAGAATACGGCCGTCCGATATTTTCTTGCTGTCCCGAACGTTCATGAGCGTCAACTCGTTCTGGGTGGTTGCGTCGACGAAGACAGCGGCGATGACGAGAGGACCAAAATAGTCTCCCTTGCCGGATTCATCGATGCCGATGCGTTCGATGGGGGTGTGCGGCGTCTTATCGGTCACAGGAAAATGGCCCTAGTAGGCTGAGGGACACTATTATGGCACGGTGGAATTCAATGGCCCTCACATCTAGGACAACAGAAAAACCGCACGCAGGATGCTCAAAAAGGTCGTTCAGCAAGGCCGCAGCGAGCGAAGAGGCGAGGCGTACGCTTCGGTACGTTGAGCTTCTGAGCGAAGCGAGAACGCCGCTGGCGGACTTTTTCAGCATCCTGCATGTAGAAAATCTCAGTGTGGCGCGGTAATCTAACAGACCGATCTGAGGTGGTCAATTTCATCGGAATCGACAGGATCGAATCGAGAAGGGGGGCGTTCGATGCGCACAGTGAAGCAGCAGTCATGGTCGGTGTTCGTGATGGTGATGAGTGTGGCGCTCGTCTCGCTGGCGGGGTGTGAAACCAATCCCTACACTGGACGGTCACAGTTGCTCATGACCTCCGTGTCGCAAGAAATGCAAATGGGCGCGCAGGCCTACGATCAGGTGAAGAGCGATCCGAAAATGCGGCCGTCTCAAGATTCGCGCGAGATCGAACCGGTCAAGCGCGTGGCAGCCCGCATCGTCGAAGCGGCCAAGCGTTCAAAGTATGCCGAAATGGCGAATCAGTTTCAGTGGGAAGTGACGGTCATCAAAGACGACAAGACGCCGAATGCTTTTGCGCTGCCTGGGGGTAAGATGGCGGTGTACACCGGCATCTTTCCCATGGCTAAGACTGAAGCAGGGCTAGCCGCCGTCATGGGGCATGAAGTCGTCCATGCCTTGGCCCGGCATGGTGCAGAACGGATGAGCCAGGGCCAGCTGACGAACGCCGGGCTTCAGGTCATTGGCGCGGGAGCCGGAGCGGTAGGCGGGGGCGGGATGTTGGGGCAAGCGACGATGGCGGCGCTTGGCGTCGGTGCGAAGGTGGGCGTGTTGCTGCCCTTCAGCCGAAAGCATGAATCGGAGGCGGACTATATCGGGATCTTGCTCGCGGCGGATGCCGGCTATGATCCGCGAGAAGCTGTCGCCTTGTGGGAACGGATGGGGCAGATGTCCGGTGGCGGCGCGCCGTCAGAGTTTATGTCTACGCATCCAAGCCACGAGACCCGTATCGATCAGCTGAAAAAGTGGATGCCGGAGGCGATGGCTATTTATCAAGCCAAGCCGCCGATGCCTGCGGCGCTCTTGCCGCCCGTGCAGTAGGCCGAGGCGTTCGTGGTGCGCCCTTGAAAGCGCGGCTCTCCAGTCCTATAGTGTTCTGGCGCGAGGGAGAAGACTAGGCGATCGCTCGTGGCGGTGACGCTGCGAGAGGAAAGTCCGGACTTCATGGGCAGGGCGCTGGGTAATTCCCAGGCGGAGCAATCCGACACCAGCACCACAGAGAACAAACCGCCGATGGCCAAGGCGATGAGACCTCAAATCTCGTCGTTGCGGATCAGGTAAGGGTGAAACGGTGGGGTAAGAGCCCACCGCGGTGGTGGCGACATCACTGGCATGGTAAGCGTCGCCCGATGCAAGGCCAAATAGGAAGACACCTGCCGGCTTTCTTCGGAGAGTCGGCGACCGGCTGGCCCGGCCGAGGTCTTCGGGTAGGTCGCTTGAGGTTCGAGGTAACTCGAATCCCAGAGAAATGATCGCCCCCGTGTGGGAGCATATCCCAGGCGGGACAGAATCCGGCTTATCGGTCTTCTCCACCGCGCTTTATTATCGCTCGACGCAGCTCTTCTTCCGTCACACTCCCTGCGAAGTGTTCGATCTCGTCGAGTAAGACGACAGGAACCCTCGTCCCGTACCGTTCTGTTAAAGAATTGTCACTGTCAACATCCACGATGTTCATTTCAATGTGCAGCTCTGACTGAAGATGTGTTGCAATACGGTAGACGACATCGCAGAGATGGCAATCTTCACGAGACAAGATGGTGACGCGGATAGGCATGCTCATGGAGGCGCGATCCGAGCTAATGAGTTGGAGCGCTGAAGATATCATGTGCGGAGGTAGCCTGTCAGGGAATGAGCCTGCTAGACCTGCCATACTATTGACTGGTAGAAACACGTGGTGATAGGATCACACATCTTTATCCCTGATTTTTCAGAATGTTCTGAGCCATAGCGAGCTCGTGTTCGGTCTTAATTTGGACGAGCTGCAGCGACGCCTATATTGTGTTGACTCCACTGACTAGTTCTTACTAGCTGCATGGAGGGAGGTTCCGTCATGAAGCTCACAGGTGCTGAGATCCTCATCGAATGCCTCAAGCGGGAAGGCGTGAAGACGATTTTTGCGCTTCCTGGTGGTGTCGTGCTGAAGATTTTTGACATGCTTCATCAGCAGAAGGATATTGAAGTGGTCCTCACTCGCCATGAGCAGGGAGCGGGCCATATGGCGGAAGGCTATGCCAAGGCGACCGGTAAAGCCGGGGTGTGCCTTGTGACCTCCGGACCTGGTATGACGAATGTGATCACGGCGTTGGCGGATGCCTACATGGATTCCGTTCCGTTGGTCTGTTTTAGTGGGCAAGTTCCCACCAGCCTGATTGGAAATGATGCGTTCCAGGAAGCGGACAACATGGGATTGAGTCGTCCCTGCACCAAATATAACTTCCTGGTGAAAGACGTAAAGGATCTGGCGGTGACGATCAAAGAAGCCTTCTACATTGCGACGACGGGGCGTCCAGGCCCTGTGCTGGTGGATATTCCGAAAGACGTATCCATGGATAAGGCGGAGTTTGTGTATCCGAGTTCCGTCTCTATCCGCAGCTACAATCCGGTGTATGAAGGGAATAAGTGGCAGATCAAGCAAGCGGCTGAGGCCATGACGAAGGCAAAGAAGCCGGTGCTGTATGTCGGTGGCGGTGTCATCTTCTCGGGGGCGTCGCAAGAATTGATGGAGTTGGCTGAACTGACTCATATGCCGGTCGACATGACGTTAATGGGGCTGGGCGCCTTCCCCGGCGAACATCCCCAGTCCATGGGCATGTTGGGGATGCACGGTACGTATTGGGCGAATATGGTCATGCACTATTCCGATCTTGTCGTGGCCATCGGAGCACGGTTTGACGATCGTGTGACTGGAAAGGTCTCCGAATTTTGCCCGCATGCCAAGGTTATCCACATCGATATCGATCCGACCTCGATACGGAAGAATGTCAATGTCGACATTCCGATTGTTGGCGACTGCAAGATGGTGCTTCGTGAGTTGATTCAGATCCTTCGTGCCACGGTGAACGGCGATCAACGGGAATTGCGCAAGCCCTGGTGGAATCAGATTCGCGAATGGCAACAGGCACATCCTCTGGCCTATCAACAAGAGGCGGAGGGACCGATCAAGCCCCAATATGTCATTAGCCGGCTTTATGATCTTACGAAAGATCGGGACCCGATTGTGTCGACCGATGTTGGGCAGCACCAAATGTGGGCCGCCCAATACTTTAAGCTAGCGAAGCCGAATCGCTGGTTAACATCCGGGGGACTTGGGACCATGGGTTTCGGATTTCCTGCCGCCATGGGAGCGCAGGCGGCGTTTCCAGGCCGCTTGGTCCTCTGCATCGCGGGCGACGGCAGTATCCAGATGAATATGCAAGAAATGGCAACGGCGGTAGTGCATAAGTTGCCGGTGAAGATCATCATTCTGAACAACCGATTTCACGGGATGGTCAGGCAATGGCAGGATCTCTTCTACGAAGGACGGTATGCATCGAGTTATCTGGAAACCACGCCGGACTTTGTCAAGTTGGCGGAAGCGTATGGGGCGGTGGGGCTCAGGGCCAACAAGCCATCTGAGATCGACGATGTCATCAAGGAAGCGCTTGCGGTGAATAAACCGGTCATCGTCGATGTGCCGACCTATCCGTATGAAAACGTCTATCCCATGATTCCCGCCGGCGGCTGTAACCATGAGATGATTTTGGAAGATCCGCCTGCATTGAAAAGCAAACAGTCTGGAACGGGGCAGGTGGCCCCAAAAGATTCAGACACGATTCTCACGGCCTAAGCCGTTAATGTTGAATTGTGAATGATGAATGTGGAATTAGACGAAACTAAAAAAACAACACTCAACATGTAGCAATTATTTTCATGGAACACATTATTTCCGTGACCGTCGAGAACAAGTTCGGGTCGTTGTCTCGCATCGCCGGTCTGTTCAGCGGTCGCGGGTTCAACATTGAAAGTCTTTCTGTGGCGCCGACGCTCGATCCCTCCATGTCGCAGATGAC
>JANNXZ010000264.1:0-9140 GCA_031409835.1 Nitrospirota bacterium | reverse complement strand
CACTCGATGAATTTGCCGCAGCCCATCGCCGCATTATCACGGAACTCTACGGCAAGAAAACGATCACGGTGAAGTGGCGGCAGGATCAGGAAATGTCGCTGGCCGGATTCCCCGCGAAACGATTGACCTTCACGTACTCGGATACCACGCACGGAGACATGATCGAACACCACATCTTTTCACTCGGCCGCAACGAGGGTCGCGGCATACGAATCAAAGTGCCTCTCTCGGCAGAAGGACAAGTGCTCCCGACGGTCACCAGAATACTGGAGACCTATCAGCCAGGACGAGATCAGAACGCGGTCAGCCCCCTGATACCGAAGCCAGACCAACCCTAACAGGATCCAGGGAAAGTCCTCCAGCTCAAGAACGTGAAACGTACAACTGCTTCCTCCTCCACAACTTTTCACGTTTAACTTTTCACGTTTCACGGACTGCTTTGCGTCTCCACTGGCTGGTTCGCCCTATCCAATCTACGTGGGAGTTCGAATAAAAATGGAGATTGCTCGGTAAAGATCAGGTGGCGAAACTCCTCCGACCACGTCCCCTGCTTGCTCACGGTCTTCACCGGAAACCGCTGAACCTTGGTCACCCATTGATAGTATTGCCGGCTTTCCCCATTCTCTGCGACGGTGACTTCGAATAGTTCGGTGGGATAGCCGTTCAGCATCTGCTCACCGACGAATTCGCGTGAGATCTCCCCTTCCATCGTCTGACCCACGTCCAACCGATGCTCATCGGCAATCGGCAGTTCGAGGTACTGCCGCCGCTTGGACAAAATGAGCCAGGAGCTCTGGCGGTCCATCCGCACAATGATGATGCTGGCGCCCCCTTGCGGTTGGGCAAACTCAAATCGCCAGCGATCGTCCTTGGCATTGACATGAGCTGTCACAACCTTTTTCCCGCTCTTGATGATCCGCTCGGCGGAAAAATCGAACGCCGTCGCATCATCAGCCATGACGACGAGTGCGAATACCGCCAGCCATCCCCAGCACCACTGAGACTGTTCCCTATGCCCCCTCTTTCTCATGTGGTGGTTCTACCGCACGGCTGAGTCCCCCTTCAAGAGGTTCTCCCTTCCCATCCGCAAAAGGAACGGGGGAATCCGGACGTGACTCTGCAGGATTCCCCCGCACGATTTCCTTGCACCCGATCCAGGCTAGTTGGCCTTCATGGACATCGGTATGGACTGCGCTGGAATATGCTCCGCAGCTTGCTGTAAGGAGTGTGGTTACTTCACTTTGGAGAAATCGGCAACGATTCTCGCCTCATGTCCGTCCTGAAGATTCACGATGAACACTGAGGCTGCGGTGGGATCGAATGTTTCATAAGCAAATAGCGCGGTAAAGCGTGACCGGTAGGTCGGCCCGCTTCCCTCATTTTTTCTTCCACGTTCGGCTTTTCCGATATCGATGGGCTTGATCCTCTTGGCGCCTTGCTGCAGCTCGATCAAGACACCTTCTGCAAAGTATTCATCATCGCCACATAACTGAACTTCAATCTCCATATTAGGCATGTCCACGACTTTCTTGATGAACTCATCGGGCATGCGCACATCTGTTTTCCGCTTCTTGGATTCCGCCGCTTCCTGCCGGCCAAAGGCTTCAAGTCGATAGCGTTTGGTCCGGAGGATGGCGCTGGCTCCGCAGGGATCTTTCTCTGGGTGGGCGCCCACACGCGTGACCATGGAGGCTTGCTGGAGAACCTTTTTGACATCTTCCGGGCTGTTGGCCTTCTCCATCGGCGCCCGCCCGCTTTCCAAGGCCTTCTGCGCCTCTTCTGCTGAGAGCTTCACCTCGATCGCGAAGACCGGCTGGAGACCGACGATCGTCAACAGGCCCGCAATCGCACAAATGGCAACGCCACCGATTCGCGCCGCCGACGTCAGGCATCGCACGCTCATGACTCCCTCCGTAGATAAAACATAGATTGATGGGGCGGCATTGTACGGAAGCCCCCTGCCCCTTTGCAATCAGACTGAGAAGCGGGTCCAGTTGGCATAGGGCTTGATGGCGTAGAGGTCGTCAAGATCGACCGGCGCACTCACACCGGCTTGCATCAGCAGCTGGGCGACCAGGCGGAGCGGCAGGCCGACCACGGTTGAGAAGTCTCCGTCGATGGAATCGACCAGATTGCCGCCCTCTCCTTGAATCGAATAGGCGCCGGCCTTGCCGAGACTTTCTCCCGTCGCAAGATACCGTTCATGCCGTCGTTCGTCGAAGGGCTTCATCCAAACGACAGCCGTAGACAACGCGACAGTATCTATTGCACGAGCTGAGCAGACGAGCGCGACCGCCGTATGGACATGATGAGCACGACCGGCCAGACGCCGGAGCATCGCACGGGCCTCCGCCAGATCGGCCGGTTTCCCGATCACGTGACGATCCACCTCAATCAGCGTATCGCTCCCCAGCACAATCGCCTCCAGCTCTTGCCTCGCAACCGACCGAGCCTTGCCCTGCGCGAAGGACTGCGCCTGCTCGATCGCCGGACGGTCAGCCACCAGCCGCTCCTCGAAAGATGGGATTTTGACATCGAATGGGACGCCCAACAGAGCAAGCAACTCACGACGGCGCGGAGAGGTTGAGGCCAGAATAAGCGGCATCTATTACGTCGGAGAGGGTTCAGCGGAAACAAGAGGTTCGATCTGCATCTGGTCAGAAACCTCGGTGAGACTCGCGCAGTGCATGCGAAAATCAGCGAGCACCTGCTCCAAGTCAGCAACCGAAGAGACTCGAAACATACCAGCTCGCAGTGAGGCGGCATGAGGGAATCCTTTGCAGTACCAGCCCAGGTGCTTTCGCATCCGCCGAAACTGGCCCTGTCCGCAGGCCGCTTCGAACCGTCTGGCATGATCGAGTAGCACTTCGAAGCGATCGTCGAGTGTCGGCAGCCACGGTTCAGGTCCCTCTTCAGGCCGATGCTGCTGTAGAACGAGCCGCGCCTCCTCCTTCTGCCGAAAGAACCAGGGGGCTCCGAGCGCGGCTCGTCCGACCAACACGCCATCGACTCCGGTGTCCCGTACGCGACGGATGACGTCATGATAACTATGCACGTCTCCGTTGCCGAACAGCAACGTTCCGCTCCCCCGTACAATCTCTGCTGCCCGGGCAATGGCGTTCCAATCCGCTTCCCCTCGATACATTTGTTGCAAGGTGCGGCCATGCAGGGAAATAACCGCCGGCTGCTCCATGAGAAGATGTTCGATCCATTGGTCGATAACCACCACGTCGTAGCCGAGGCGTGTCTTGACAGACAGGGGGATCGTGTGTCGGACGAGCGGACGGGCGTCCTGTCGTTGCTCGTTCATCCGGTGGAGCGTCGCCACTCTGCCAGGCTTGAGACCAGCTCCCTCAAGGGTCTGACCAGCCGCCCAATCGGCAATCCCCTGTCGAGCAGCCCGCATGATCGCATGGGCCACATCCGGCGTTCGGATCAGCCCCGCTCCTGATCCGGATGAGGCCACACTGCGCGAGGGACAGCCCATGTTGATATCCAATCCATCAAACCCCAACTCACAGACTGCATGAGCGGCCTGATAGAAAAGGTCCGGCTCTTTCCCATAGAGCTGCGCAACGATCGGTCGTTCCGCCTCATGATAGATGAGGGAGTCCAACAAGAACTCCGGTCCCCGGCAGACGTCATGCACATGCGTGAACTCCGTGAAGGAGACATCCGGCTTCCCGTGCATCGCCACGGTATGGCGAAACGTCGCATCAGTGACCCCATCCATCGGCGCCATCCCGATGACCGGTCTGGTGAGTAACTGCCAAAAACTCATCGGATTCGTTCCATCTCCATTACCGGTTCATCCACTTCATTCGCCTGCGCATAGGCCAAGCGCAGCATGTCACCTTCCTGTTCGGCACAGGCACGCGCATCCGGCGCGCGCTCCGTCACAAATTCGAGAAACTGTTCGATCTTGAGGAGGAAGAAATCATACGAGTGCGTAAGCGGCCGTGGCGACCGAAACCAGAAGGGCACAAACTCAGTCAGGCAAATGCCCTGCTCCGCTAACGCTCGGCAGGTCTGAGGAAACATCTCTTCGAGGTCTCCTCCCCAATGCAAAATCTCGTGTGGCAAATAGGACTCGCGATACCGTGTTAAACCAGTCGCCTCCGCGGTCGTTTCCTGCCACTCGATCCCCATAATAGGGGCTTGTCCTGAGATAATTTGCGCGTAGCGCGCATAGTCATCCCGTAATTGCTGTCGATCCGACTGGCACACCGGCTCCTGGACTGAGACTGGACGAGGCATCAGTCCCATCGATTGTTCTACAGCCGTTCTTCTGGCCATCGTCTGCTGAACGAGAAGGGAGAAACGCCGAACGGCCTCTGCGTACTCCTCCACAATCATCTCAATTGGTTTGGTGTCCACTTCAAGCGCCACCGCCCGGAGGCTCACGAGATTCGAATGGGTCAGAACCTGTTCGAGCATGGCGAAGAGAATCGCTGGAATAGGCGCGGCATGGGCGTCGATCCATTCAGGAAGCCCCTCTCCCCTCTTTGGCTCACCAGCCGACTCATGGCAAGCCAACCCCGCTACGTGGATTTCGACGACCCGCTCCAGAGGAAATTCATCGAGAAACGCACCAACGAATCGTTCAAGCGATACCTGTCGGCAAGCGGCGGTATAACGATAGGCCGTCCAGAGATGCCCGATGTCCAGGACGAGACCGCAGGGCGCCAATGCGGTGATGAGCCGAAAAAAGTGGGGGATCGGTATCGTGCCGGCTGAAAAATATGTGAGCGGCGGCATCTCCAAGAGAAAGAGCGGCGCGGTCCCGTCCGCTCGACGACCCTGCTGATCCATCGCCTGCTGAACCGCCGCGATATTTTCCGCCACCACCTCGGCGCTCAACCGCGTATACAATGGCGGAACATAGGTGCCGAACGAGTACCCGGCCATCTGCTTCATCGCACATTCATGATTCAGCCAGAGACTGTGTATGCTGTTGAGTTGCGTCACCGTCTCGCCGACGTCCTGCTGAAAAAGTGGAGACGATTGAACGTCCGGCTGAGTGATCCACAGACCTTCCCCGTGGTACGCCAACGGCATATCCGGCACAGCCTGTCGAACCGTTGTCAACGCGGTCGTCGTCGCCTTAAAGACTTCGAGATAGCCTGGCTGAAGTCCTCGCTCTCTGAGCGTGTTCACCAACTCGAACAGATTGGGAGAATAGACATCGACTGAGAGTCCCATCCCCAGTGGGGGGATGGGACTGAGGCGGCGCTGAAAGTCCTGTTGAACGAAATCGGAATCAGACATAGGATCAACTCTTGTACTGCTCTGACAATCGGCCTAGTCTATTCGCCGAACCCCTTGTTTGACAAGGGAAGCCTCGGTCACGGGCGGAGGAGCCCCGTCTGCTATACTTGGCATACGTCGCCAGGGACGGACCCTCACGAATCGTGAAGGCGCGAATCGGAGGAAATCTCGATCCCATGACGAACGACGATGACAAGCCCTTCAAAACGACACATCTAATACCCACTATGGTTGCCCATATGATGACACCAGGCGTTGTGCAAGTTCCGGGAGACGTATCTGTCAGCGAAGCGGCCATGCTGCTTGAGCGAGAGCATGCTCCCTGCCTCCTCATCAAGGATACCGACACGCAGTTCGGCCTGATGACGCCGACCGACATTGTGAAGAAAGTCGTCGCTCAGGGGCTCGAACCGCACGACATCGAAGTCCGGACGATCATGACACGCCCGGTGGAATTCATCGAATACGATGAGGCGTTAGCAGAGGCCGCGACACTCATGATGGCGACGGGCGCCTCTCACTTAATCGTCACCAAACAAAACCAACCGGTTGGGGTACTCAGTGCGCAAGACCTGATGCTCAGCCCACCCAGACGTGGCACGAGAATCCCCGTCGTGGTGAGTGTCGTTGGGCGAGCCTCGACGCAGGGGCTCAACTATAACGCCATGATTACCCAACTAAGCCATGTCGGAGCATTGGTCGAATCGACCGCGAAGATCCTGACAGGAACGAACGTCGTACTGGCGTTTTCCATTTCAGGTCAAAACACTCCCTTAACCATTCATGGAACGGTCCTGACCAGCGGAGATCCGGAAGCAACGCCTGGTGAACCATCAAGCGGGGGCCGCACCTGGCATGCCGATATTCAGTTCACTGATCTCTCATCGACCGATCTCGCTCGTATTAGAGCCTGGGCTCTTCAAACAATGCCTCCCTCATCCAATCTCTCCTAGCCTCTCACAAATATGTTCCGTTCTTTTGACCAACAGGCGATCAGCTGATAGAATTTTTTCTCCTTGGGATGATAAACCACAACCCCACATGGATGACCCAATGAAAATGTCTCAGACCCGTTCCCATCCCCTCCCCTCGAACGAGGAGTTGCTCAGCCAAATTCGCCTGCTGCTTGATAGTCCGGAAGACGATCTGCAAGCCGCGATCATGAAGGAACTCCTGGCCGGAACGCTTCGACTCCACGATTCTCATCTAGACATCCTGGATCTCAAGATCGTCAATCGTGCCGTCAAAGAACTGCGTCACGCCTTCCGCGTATTTCACAACTATCGCGATCGGCGCAAGATCAGCATCTTCGGTTCGGCCCGCACCGCCTCGGATGATCCGAACTACGAACTGGCTTTCCAGTTTTCTCGTCGGATCGTCGAGGAAGGGTTCATGGTCATTACCGGGGGGGCCGACGGGATCATGCGCGCCTGCCAGGAGGGCGCCGGGCGCGAGAACAGCTTCGGGGTCAATATTATGCTCCCCTTCGAACAAGGCCCGAATGCCACGATCGCCGATGACCCGAAGCTCGTCACGTTCAAATACTTTTTTACCCGCAAACTCATCTTTCAGAAAGAGGCCAACGCCATTGCCTTGTTCCCAGGCGGTTTCGGGACGCATGATGAAGGTTTTGAAATCTTGACCCTCGCCCAAACCGGCAAGAGCGATCCCCAGCCAATCGTGTGTCTCCAGGCTCCCGGCTGCGACTATTGGGACGATTGGTACGCCTTCGTCACTCGCCAACTCTTGGCCCGCCAGCTGATCAATCCTGAAGATCTCAGCCTGTTCAAAATCACCACGTCCGTGGACGACGCGATCGATGAGATCAGACGCTTTTACCGCCGATTCCATTCCATTCGCTATGTGGGCCGGCTCTTGGCTATGCGGCTGAAAACAAGCATTTCCCCTGAACACGTGGCCGGTCTTCATGACACGTTTGGCGATCTGTTATCCGAGGGCACCTTCGAATTGCGCGGGCCTCTCCCGGAAGAACTCGACGAGCCGGATCTGATGGACTTGCCTCGCTTGACCTACAGCTCTAACCGCCGGAGCGCGAGTCGGCTGCGTCAACTCATCGACCATCTCAACGCCCTCTAATCGGCTCGCAGGATACTCAAACTGGTTTGTTTTGTTTATTTGGTTCATCTGGTTAGTTTCGTTCAACCAAAAACCAAACAAACGAGACAAACCAAATAAACCAAATAACGGACTTCTTCTGCTGGCGGACTTTTTCAGCATCCTGCCAACCTCTTCTCACAAAGAGGCTTTAGTCTCGGCGAAGCATCGTGGTATGCTCCGCCACAATGACCGATTCCCGCACACAGCATCCATTCTCTGAGCCTCCCACCGTCGTGCTCTATCACGCCGAATGTGCCGATGGATTCGGCGCCGCTTGGGCGATCTGGAATCAATTTCCCGCGGCTCGGTTCATTCCCGTCAAACATGGGAATCCGCCCCCCACAGGGCTGCAGGACCAACGAGTCGTCATCGTGGATTTCAGCTATGCCCGCGAGACGCTGGAAATCATGGCTGCTCAGACACAGGCGCTCCTCGTGCTCGATCATCACATCACCGCGGAGAAAGCCCTCGCCGGCCTTTCCTATGCATATTTCGACATGAAGAAGTCCGGAGCGGTCCTGGCCTGGGAATGGGCACACGATCAGCCGGCGCCGTGGCTCCTCGACTATATCCAAGACAAAGACCTCTGGACTTGGGCACTCCCCCTCAGTCGGGAAATCAATGCGGCCGTGGCCTCCTATCCATTCGAGTATCACCGCTGGAGTCACTTCAAGCAGAAGGAGTTGGAACAGGAAGGCCGGGCCATTCTGCGTTATGAAAGTGAACTCGTGAGCAAACTGGCCGCGCAAGCGATGTTGATCGACTTTCACGGAGCCGTCGTTCCATCGGTCCACAGCGCAGTCCTGACGAGTCAGATCGGCGAGCGCCTCTCCACGGAGCATCCATTTTGCGTCATATGGCACGATCGCGACGGACGCCGCTATTACAGCATGCGCTCGCGAGAGGACGGGACCGACGTGGGGGCCATCGCCGCATCGTTCGGCGGTGGAGGCCATACGCACGCCGCGGGATTTTCAGTCTCCCTTGGGCCTGATGGCTCCTTGCCGGATGACCCGGCGCTCCCTCGATCGGTCATCGACCGTCGCAGGCCTTCTGGTTGATTTGGTTCATTTGGTTTGTTTGGTTCATCTGGTTAGTCCGGTTTAACCAAAAACCAGACAAACCAAATAAACGAGACAAACCAAATAACGGTCTTCATACTTGCCATGATCCCTCTGCACGACGACAATCCCACCGAGCGGACGCCGCTAGTCACAATCGCCACGATCGCGGCCTGCGTCCTCGTCTTTTTGTACCAGGCAAGCCTTCCCGCCGGCTCAGGAGAGACATTCGTCTTTCAGTATGGGGCAATCCCGGCCCTCGTATTCGGGGAGGCCGACCCCCCTGAGATGGGCGTAGTCATTCCTGCCTACGCCACGTTGATCACAAGCATGATTCTCCACGGCGGCTGGATGCACCTCATCGGGAATATGCTGTACCTCTGGGTCTTCGGGAACAACATCGAAGATGTCATGGGGCATGCGAAGTACGTCGCGTTCTATCTCACATGCGGAATTCTGGCCGCCTTGAGCCACGCCCTGACAGATCCGTCCTCGGCTATTCCCATGGTCGGAGCAAGCGGCGCCATTTCCGGTGTCTTAGGCGCCTATGTGTTGTTGTTTCCACGAGCCCGTGTGCTGGTGATGATGCCAGGCCTGGGCGCAACAAGAGTCGCAGCCGGTATCGTCCTCGGCATGTGGTTCGTCATGCAACTGTTGAGCGGGGGAATGAGCGTCGGCAGTGAGGGCGGAGGC
>JANNXZ010000263.1:0-7454 GCA_031409835.1 Nitrospirota bacterium | reverse complement strand
GCCATGCATTCCCCTACCTAGTGATGAACTGGTGAGTTGAAAAGAGTAATTTTGCGGGATGCTCACAGGAACGTGTGCAAGCACCTACTACAGCGAGTGCAGGGCCGAGAGTCCCGCGTTCGCCTGAACGGCCAAGCCGGCAAGGCCGGCCCTGACCTCCGACGCGTTGCGTACGGGGTTGGCAAAGGCCACCCGCCCGCCCTGCATTCGTCCTGGCGTGGTGAGTCGAAGGTGAAAACCCAATCGGTCCAATGCGGTCACCGTCGCCTGCTGCGCCTCCATATTGCCGAACACACGGGCCAGTAGCAGCAACGTGTCCGCCTGCTCAGTATTCAATTCACGGATAAGGTTCGAGGCCTCGTCCGCGAGCGGGTCCACAGCCGCCCCCGCGTAGTCGTCCGGCATGACCCAACCCATCGACCCAAACCCCCCAACAAAATAGATATCAGACAGTGCCATGCGGAAAAAACCGAAGTCCTGGAAGTCCACCCAATACGAGGCAGTGGCATGGCGTGCCAAGTAGCGTTCGCGAACCGCAACAGCTTCCTCCTCCGGCACCTTGGTCACCCTCCCCATCAACGTCACCCTGGCCGCACCCAGCGGATCGCTGCGGCTCTCAGGCGGTGTCACGAGTAGACTGGCCCGTGGATCGCCCAGGAGATTTTGTGTATGCATCGCCATCGTGCTGATCAGAAAGACCGGTTGCCCCTCCTCGTCCAACCCGTAGGGCATCACCGACCCGAAGGGCCAGCCAGGCTGCTTGCGCGAGAGCGTCGAGAGACCACCCGTCGACTGTAAGTAGACAAGCGTCTTGGCCCGTTCGGCATGGGACGGTTCAGGAACGTCAGGACCCTCTGAATCAGGCCCGCTGTTATGTTGTCGTGATGATGACATGTCTGATCTCTTATCCATGAAATGAACCGGGTGACACCATACCCTGGATCTGTCGAACATTTCCACTGAGGACAGGGTCGTGCCAAAGGGTTCAGTTGGACATAGGCCGACGGAGGAGCTGGAGCGGAGCCGGCTAGAAACCCATTTCTTGCGACAGTCGGACTTCCGATTCGTCGTCGATTTCTTCCAGGCAGGTGAAGCAGGCAAAGGGAAACCGGTCGATGGGAATGGCGCAGACTTCGCCGATCGGTGATTCGTCCATGGCTGGTCCACCGCATTCTTTATGAATTAAGACGAGCATCGTTGTGCCTCATGGGGTTTCAAAGACAAGCTGCCGAAACCGTTCGACATTCTCAGGGCTGCTGAGACGATGGTCGCCAGGGACAAGATCGAGTTCAACCGGATAGTCGGGATCGCGTGCAAGTAGCAGTTCGACGAACTCCCTGCTCCCGCTCGGCAGAATCACTGTATCTTGGAGACCGTGGAGGATCGTCGTTTTCACCGGCCTGAGTCGGTCGAAACTCGTCTTCCAATAGGCCTCGCTCTCCTCGACCCATTTCCAGGCGAGAGGATAATCTCGATGAGCCGGTTCATCATCCCAGGGCATCCAGCCGGCCGTATGCCAATCATGCTGCCGTTCAGGATCAATAGATTTCGCTCGCATGCCCATCATGTTGAAGGCGGGAGCGATGAGGACAAGCTTCTCGACCGCGGGAAACTCCTGCGCCATAAGCCAGGCAATCCAGCCGCCGAGCGAGTTGCCCACAATGGTGATCGGCGGACCATTCTTGATGAGTCCAAGCACCGCGCGCGCGTCGGCCATCCAATCGGAGAGCGTATAGTCGGTGAACTGTCCGTCTGAATCGCCAAAGCCTCGAACGTCATAACAACAGAACCCCCAGTCTTTCTCTTCACACCACTGAGCGAGTGCCTTGCTCTTGTTGCCCCATCGTTTGGACAGAAATCCGGTAATGAAGAGAATCTGTCGATCATTCCCAATTGAGCGATCCCCACGAATCAATTTGCCGTCCGCGCTTGCGAGTTCGAATGAGTTCTGGCTGCTCATGAGTGCGTGACCGCCTTGGTGATGAACGGCCCCAGCCGCTGCAGCACCGACCGTGGAATTTCATGGCCACCACGGAAGCTGTGCCATTCCACCGAAAGTCCCGCGTGAGTCAGCGTGTCGCGCAACCGTTCTGCACCCACATGGGGCAGAATCTCATCCTGCATCCCATGGCTTTGAAACACCGGCAGGCCTTTGCGCTTCGGAAGCAACGGCGCCCATTCCTGTTTGGCGAGGAGCGTGCCGGACAGTTGGATCAGCCCGGCATAGGGCTGCGCCGTTCTGAACATCACATCACAAGAAAGCATCGCGCCCTGGGAAAATCCTCCAAGAACAGTCTTGCGCGGTTCTGCGCCGAGTTTGCGTTCGACTTCTTTGAGGAACGCCAGCATCGTCTCGCGCGCCGGAGCCAGGCCTTTGGGAATGTCTTGCGAGAGATCTCGCACCCGGCCTGCCGCTTGATCCGCTGCAATACGCGCCATGTCGATGAGCCACCAGGCTCGCGCATCGCTAGGCCCAAAGCTCAACGAGAGCGGGCCTTCGGGAAACACAAACCTCGTTCCGGCCGGCACGTTCAAGACGTCAGCCAGCGACACAAGATCGTCCCCCGGCGCGCCGAAGCCGTGCAGGAGCAGGACGAGAGGACCACGACCTCCACCCTTTCCGTCTGTGCCGCCTGTGACCCGTGTCCGCAGCCCGCCTATGTGTTCTTCGCGCATGAGTGGCCCCGTATTTCAGGTAACTTCTCAGGTGTTCAGGCTGAAGGCTGAAGGTTATGAATTATCTCGCAAGGCACGAATGACCAGGGGGTCAGGCGTTTAGGCTGAAGACCGAGGGTTGAAGACTAAAAGCCTTCAGCCTATCTACCTGACTCATTACCTCATATACAAATATTGCAGCAATGCGACGACGCCGTAGAGCGACGATTCGATCACCGGCTGCTGATAGAACGGCACGAACGCGCCCTGTTCGTTGGCTTCCACTTCATCGATGATGTACTGGATCTGCTTGACGCGTACGTCATGATCCTTCCCGGTTCCCAAGGCTTGGACCATCTGTCGGCTGAGGCCGGCCAGCATGGCAACCTTCGCTTTGCTGGCCGACTGGTACAGCAGGAGCGAGCCCAGCAGCGCCAGCAGGACGTTCAATGACCACGCAACAATCAGCAGGAGCGGGTAGTTCCAGATATCGAAGTAGTCGATCCGCGCAGCGATCATGATCAACAAGGCGATGAAGGGGTAGCGAATCAGGCGATTCACGACTCCGGTCCGCCGCGCGATAAGATCGATCACGGCCAAGTATTTCAGCTTGCCAAACTCGGCTTTCTGGGCTTGGCCAAGACCGTACTCCCGGAGATATTCTTCTTGAACCTGATCGGACCAGCCACCGGTCGAGGCAGTCAACCAGCCGATCCACCGTCGGCACAACATGACTGCGTCGAACACAGCCAGATTGAGCAACACAACCAACGCCAAGCTGCTCAGGGTCATCACCGAATCGATCGCGCAACTCAATTGGCCTCGGCAGGGCTGGATCATTTCTTCATCAAGCACCCAGTATTCCAACGGCCACATGATCCCGAGATACAACAGAAACAGGAGGATGGTCCGCACCACTCGCTGCGACGGTTTGCCGGCCTCGCGATACCAAGACCAGGCTTGATCCACGGTCGTCGCCGCCCTAGTCGCGGCCGGATGGTACACCCGCTGCAAGTTGGTCCAGAAGGTTCTGGGTGACAATCGGCGGCGGCCCGAATCGTCCTCGAACAAAAAGTCCTCGCTGATGAAGTCGCTGTTCTTGGCCAGATCGCGCAGGCCTTTCCCCAGCATGACAAGGCAGAGAATGACGACGAAGATACGGAGGAGTTCGCTCGGCCAAACACTGACCCCGGCGGTCCAAGAAAATGGCTCTCCTTCGTCATGATTGGCCAGCAGTGCCGACGCGCCGCCGAACGCGACGAATGCCGCGAACGAAGCCACACCGATGACGGCCAAGGCCGCCAGCAGACCTGGGTTCCGCGACACCCACAGCCACAGCCGCTGATTCGTCCAGGCTATGACGCTTGCGATCAGCAGCGCGACGACCAGCGTCGCCGCGACAGCTGTGTTGTCGAATCCAACCCCCTGCTTTAATGGCCCCTGTTCATCTGTATGGTCGAGGTCCTGCCTCAGAGGATGGACCGTTCGCACCCCCTCCTTGTCCACCGGGCTCAAATCCACCGCACCGTTGCGCCCCACTTCGAAGATCCTGGGGTGAGGTCCCGCGTCATAGATACGGTCTTCCGGCGTTAACTCGACATGGTAGCCGGACGTGCAGGGCGTCGACGCTGGCTGCTGGCCGTCCGGTCGACAGACAACGAACTGGACTGCTTGGAGAACGGCCAAATAGGCCGATGTCTGATAGCTGCTGCGAAAAGGCGGAACGTCGCGCTGGAGCGATCCGTCCAGTTGCAGGCCGAAGGGGGAGGCGGTCACCATGTTGCGCGTCGATTTGTATTCGCTCTGGTGGAGATGGCGGGCATCGAGATCGACGGTAAAGAAAATCGCGTGTGGAAATGCGGGGCGGAGCGCCTTGATAATGAGCAGTGAATCGTATGGGTCGGTCCCCAGAATTCCGATGGCCCTTGCGCCCTCCCCTTCGTCGTGAATGCGCGCCACCAGAGCCCGCACGTAGTCGAGCTGACCCGTTCCTTCCGGACGCTCTCGTTGGGCGTCCTTGGTCTGATCCCCGGTCTTCGCCTTTTCTCCCCGACCGGCTATCACGCTGTCGTCTCCCGGCACTTCCCCGTCAAGACCGCTCAGGTAGCTATAGCGAAACACGTTGAGCGTGAGCGATTCGTAGTCGGCAGGACGTTGAATCTGCAGATCGATGGCGCGCGCAACGGTTGGACACCAGGATTTGATAGTCGGCGGGACGAGAATCTGTTTCAAATCGGCTTCCGAGAAGGTCGCCACTTTCGCACAAGCTGCAGCGCGAAACTCGATGGGCAAGGCCCGACCGTAAAACGAATCCCATTCGCCGATGAGGATGACGGCGTCCCAGCCCAGCCGCACCTGCCGGCGTTCCAATTCCTCGACCAGGGCAACGAACAACCGATCGTCCGAGCCGACATCGTAGACGAGTCGAACATTCGCGTTGGCCAGCCGACGGTAAAACTCCTGCTCGCAGGACTCATAGGTCGTGCAGGCTTCTCCCTTGCCGCCTTCTTTTTTGAGTCCATAGGCGAGCAATCCCTTCATCGCGCTCGTCCATGGCGAGTACAGTTCGATCGCGCCGCCGGTATTCGGCCAGACGCCGACCCCTTCGTGCGAATCGGGATACAGGTCCCCCGCTTCTTGTAACAGCGCGCGAAACGCCGATGAGCTGCGAGGGCCCATGATCTTGAACGTGACGGCCTGCTGCACTGCGGGATTCAAACGAACCAGCTTGCGTTTGTCGTCGGTCAGGAGACATTCGCTCTTCTGTTGGGACTCCTGGCACACAAGCGCCTGGGACAGCGATGTCAGGGTCGTCAACAACCCCCGACTGAGGGATTCGTCTGGCAGCCAGACGACCAGGATGCTGGAGGCATGCGATCCTACCTCTCCGCAGACACGCGTCTTCCTGAGGCGATACCACTCATAGGGCAACGCTTGAATAGCCCCTTGCGGTTCCCACTCAACGAAGGAGAGATGGCCCTCGTCCTCCGGAACGTAACAGGCGACGCCGAGTGCGGTACCGATAGCGTAGCGATCGCGGATGCGCGATTCTGTGTTTTCGACGTAGGGGCCCCCGCTTGTGGTCGCCAGGAGGACAGTGACGCGCTGCCCGTTCCTGGCACGCTCGGCCAAAGCCTGTCTGAGCGGCGCAAGTCGTTGGGTGAACGTGGGTTCCGGTCCGACCGTCTTGCTGGTCGATTGTGTTTCTCGGTTACCTCGCTGCACGGCCGCAACCGGATCCTCCCACAGCCGCGCACGGACCATCTGTTCGCCGGTCGTGTGCTTCATCTCCATCCCAGTGCCGACCGGCCGCGAGCTGCGCAATGGCTCTTTGACCAGCAACACGCCGGCAATGGCCAGCACGAGCGCGAGCGCTCCTGCCACCGCAACTTTTGAGTCGCTGCGTCCTTTGGCCATTAAGAAGTCCTTGTTCTATGATCAGCCACAGGAAATGGCCACCGTTCCAATTTCCGTGAGACTGCTGCGGCCACTGTACAACAGACAGTGAGGGGGACTGCAAGGTGGATTACGAAAAACCGGCTGGTCGCTGTAGGAATTACAACAGGCTGTATAGACCAACGAGTAATCCTGGAGCTTGATAGGGCTGTCGGATGGACTTCGGAGAGGATAGGGACAGAGGCTAGGGATTATATGGGCAATACTATCAGTATCCTCCCGACCCCTTTTCGTCTTTGCCTTTTCTTTGCGGGACCGGGGATTGAATTGTTAGCGGTGCATTTCCTTCAGCACGATTACTCACCACGGTGCAGACTCTCTGATGATCCCCCCCTGTATCGGAGACTCGAAATTCAACAACAACGGGAACGACTCGTAAGTCACCCTTCCGTGATATCGGGGAAGAACCCAACTGGAACGCTTTCCGCTTAGTGAACACGCCGGACAAATAGAGGTAAATAGTCACGAACACGAGCGGTGGCAAACAGACGGAGGCGACAATGATCAATATGGTCGTCACCTCATCCGGTCTTTCTCCATTCGTCCGGCTCCGGCGAGCTTGGCGAAGGCTGTTTCAAACACTTTTCTAAGCTAAACTCATCGTACTGAGGAGTCAACGCAGGGTTCATGGGCGGAAACGCGCTCGTCCTACAAAGCAAGTAGCGGGTGCGTCAAGAAAGAAAAGGGAGGCCTGTACGAGTTGTTATGAAGAGCAGCTTACAGAGAGGTGCTTGCCCCAGTTGGGCGGCGGAGCTGCGTAGACCTCCATGCCTGGCTGGTCACTGTAGGGATTGTGCAGCAGGGCGAGCAGCCGATCAATCTCGGAGAAGTCCTTCTGCTGAGCCTTCTCGATAGCGGTCTGCGCCAAGTAGTTGCGGAGTACGTACTTGGGATTGACACGGTTCATGCGGACCAGGCGGTCGTCGTCTCGACTTCCCTCTTCGCACAGCCGCTCCTTGTACCGACGAGCCCACTGGTCGAATGATTCACGATCCAGGAAGAAGTCGCGGAGCGGCTCGTTCAGCGAGTCCGTTCCAGCCTGAAACAGACCCAAGGCGCGAAAGCAGTTCGTGTAATCGACATGATGCAGGTGCATGAGCGCCAAGAGGTCTTGGATCAGCGATGCGTCCTCCTCCTTCGTCTCGATGAGTCCACACTTGGCCCTCATCAACTCCATGTACCGTCCTTCGCAAAGGGGGGTATAGCGGTCGAGTGCGGCTTTCAAATCTTCCTTTGAGGCCAAGGGGAGCAGCGCCTGAGCCAAACAGCTGAGATTCCAGAAACCGATATAGGGCTGTTGATTGAAGGCATAGCGGCCGTTGTGATCGGAGTGGTTACAGATG
>JANNXZ010000262.1:0-2862 GCA_031409835.1 Nitrospirota bacterium | reverse complement strand
CGCTCCTCTTCTACCGTCTCGATGGCGATCAGTGGGTGACAGGAGCGAATGAGGGTGCGGAGATCGTGTACGCTGGTTGAGAGAGCCATAGGAGAGAAATGCTAGCATGAGGCTTGCGCCTCACCAAGCAAAGGGAACTTTGCTGCGCTGCGGCGAACGAGCTGCCAGCATCTGCGTCGTTCTCGGCTCCAAGAAATCCTCGACGTATTGCAGCGAATACGCCTCCGGTTTCTTAGCGCCTGCGGCCTTGCATCTCCCGGCAGCTAGTTCGCCTCGCGAACGGTTCGTGGAGAAATCGCGTGGTCGCCACGTGAGAGCGGCGCGTAGAGCCAGAAGCCAGGCAGTGCATCAGGTTTTATTGGGGGAGGCCAAGGCCTTGTTGATTTCCCGGATGAGACTCCGTTCAATTTCCGCGACCTCTTCCGCGCTGACGCTGAGGATGCGTCCACCCTGTGCCAGCTTGTCGAAATCGGCCTTGACGCTGAGCCTGGTGATATTTGAGGGGAGCGCATGAAGCGAGAGCACGTATTGATTCCGTGAACCGGGGACCTCGAGCGAGGTAGGGGCTGAGACTTTTCGTTCCGTCACATAGATCGCTTTTTGATCGGTCTTGATACTCACTTTAACGCGGTATCCATTGCGGCTGAGCGCATCCTCCGCCATCTTGGCAACGGTGCTCAGGGGGCGGGGAATCTCATCTGTTTGGCCGCCCTTCTCCTCGATATGGATACTCTGCGCCGCCTGAGCCGCTGCAGTTTTTTGGGCATCGGCGCTCAGCTTCTTGGCCTGAGCTGTTTGTATTGCCAGATCGGCAGCGACGGCTTTGGCCTCAGCCTTGGTGCTCTCAGCTGATTGCTTCGCGTCGCGCAGTTCCTGATTCAGCAGATCGATCTGTTGGTGCATGACCTTGTTCCCGTCCTGCAGGGAGGTGACCACCGACTCCTGCTTGGCCAGTTGCTTGCGAAGCGACTCATTTTCCGCTTTGAACGGCGAGTCGTCTGGCTTGCAACTACTGACTAAGACACAGAGTGCGATCACTCCGATCCACAAAGGCCATTGGTTCGAGTGAGTCTTATCGCGCAAGTGATATCCCTCCATCTGAATTTTTTGATTATCCACGCTTCGAGCTGGCTTGTCCACGTCGGACTCCGTGAATTGACCGTTCTTCGTGCCAGACGCTATGCTCAGCGTATGATGATTCGCCTGATGGTCATGATCATAGCCGTGTTTCTGACGGATGTTGCTCTCGTTCTGCCGAGAGCGCTGGCGGAATCAGACCAGAAGGCTGATGCCATTCCCGCTGAAGACTATGCCTTGTACGACCAGGTGGTGACGAGTAAGTTTCTCACGTCAGCGATTCAGTTGGTCGTGATTGAACGCATGACCCGGTTCCGTCTTTCTCCGGATCAGGAGAGACCGGCGACGCTCGGAGTTTTTCATGAGCAGGGGTATTTCGATAGTAGACTACCCGATGAGCTAATTCGGGAATTCATCTCGGCCAATCGTCAGGCCAGCCGGCTCGAAGGACGATTTCATTTGGCTGTCGGCTACCGATTCGCCACGGAGGGCAGGCTCGAAGAGCCGGAGGTCTCCCTAGCCCGTCCAGTCACGGTGGCTCATGCGAGGCCAATTCAAGCGCCATCGGTTCTGGGTCGTCTGGCTTTCTCTCGCGTGGCGCGAAGCCTCCGCAACGATCAGGCGCTGCTGTATGTCGAAGTGTTCCGCCCTGACGGCACAGGAGCGGGATTTCTCGTGTGGTGTCGCCGTCAAGGACAACGCTGGACATTGTTCGATACGGAGGTCGCTTGGACCATTCAGTCTCAGGTGGAACCAGAAGAAGGGCCGCTGCTTGCGCCCTGATGGGCTTGGACGGTAGCATGCGTTCATCGTGTCCAGCATGATCAGAAAAACATTCTCTGTCCCGCCTCTTGGTTGCAATTGTTCGATCATTGGAGATCCGGTGACGAAGCAGGCCATTGTCATCGACCCCGGCGGAGCGCACGAGCGAATTCTCCACGAGGTGCAGCAACTGGGATTGACGGTCACGCATATCCTCCATACGCATGCCCACTTCGATCATTTTCTCGCGTCCGGAGAAATGAAGAAGGCGACGGGGGCGACGATTTGTCTGCATCAGCATGATCTTGAGCTGTGGAAGAATCTCGAATTGCAGTGCCGGGTGTTCGGGGTCGCCTACGTGCCTGTTCCGATGCCAGACTATTGGCTCAAGGATGAGGAGAAGCTGTTGGTCGGCCAGGTCTCGGCTGTTGCACTCCATACGCCAGGCCATACACCCGGGTCCATGAGTTTTCATTTCCCCGTCGACAACGTGGTCGTGGCCGGCGACACACTCTTTCGCGGCAGCATCGGGCGCACCGATCTCTGGGGTGGAGACTTCGACGCCATCGAGCAATCTATTCGAGAGCGATTGTACACCTTGGAGGATGCCACGATCGTGGTGACTGGGCATGGACCGGAGACCGAGATTGGGGTGGAGAAAACGACGAATCAGTTTGTCCGTGTCTAGCAGGCAGGGGAGGTGACCATGATGGCATGCAAGCGGTTTGTCCTCTCACTCTGTGTTCTTGGCGCGCTCACGCTGCCGGTTGCGCAGGCCGACGCATCCCCCTCGGCAACTTCGGAGCAGGTGACGATCACGGAGGTGAAGGTTCGTATGTCGGATCATGGCCCGATTGTGCTCTTGCAGGCGGAAGGCAAGGTCATTCCGATCTTTGTCGACGTCACTGTCGCCGTATCCATCCAAGGCGCATTGAATGGTGAACAGTTGTCCCGTCCCATGTCGCACGATTTAATGCGTACGATCCTTGAAGCGTTTGGCGGTAAAATCACGCAGACAGTCAT
>JANNXZ010000261.1:0-1806 GCA_031409835.1 Nitrospirota bacterium | reverse complement strand
GTGGTGGGCTACGTCAGCCAGAGCGATGGAATAGATCCGAAACCAGCTCGCTCATCGGTGGTGCAGGCCGGCGTGCACGAACTCTACAATGCGGCGGCGGTCATCGCAGATCAACAACTCATCACGACCTATTGCAAGTGGTACTTGCCGAACTACGGCGTATTCGACGAGAGCCGCTATTTTCATCCAGGACGGCGGCTGCCGCTCGTCCGTCTGCGCGGGACGGTGGTCGGCGTCAATATTTGCGAGGATGTCTGGTTGCCGGAAGGTCCGACCGGTTTCCAGGCAGCGGCAGGTGCCGAAGTTATCGTGAATATCAACGCCTCGCCGTTTCACCTGGGCAAGAGCCGGGTCCGCGAGCAGATGTTGGCAACCCGCGCGAGGGAACACGGAGTGGTGCTCACGTACACCAATGCGGTCGGCGGTCAGGATGAACTGGTCTTCGACGGGAGCAGTGTGATTCTCGATCACCAGGGTGAGGTCATCGCACGAGGAAAAGCCTTCGAAGAAGATCTGATCATCGCCGACCTCAATATGGAGGCGGTTGCGCGAGCCAGACGAACCAGCCGGAAAAAGCTCTTGCCGCGGCGTGTTGCCTCTGTGGTGGAGGTCTGTGCTGCGCCGCTTCCAGCGGCTCAAAAAACCCGGGTGCGCGTGGTTCCCGATGTGGCGGCAGTCCTGGACCCGCTGGAGGAAGTGTATCGGGCTCTCACGCTAGGGGTACGCGACTACGTGAGGAAAAATGGATTTACGCGTGTGGTGATCGGCTTGAGCGGCGGAGTGGACTCGGCGCTGACAGCTGTGCTGGCCGTCGATGCGCTCGGCGCCGAGAATGTATGGGGTCTCTTCATGCCGTCGCCCTATACATCGCAAGACAGTTATGACGATGTCGCAGAATTGGGAGAACGACTGGCGATTTCCGTCCGGAAGATCCCCATTACAACGCTGTTCGACCGCTATCGGCATGCACTGGCTGAGACATTCGAGGGGCGTGCGCCAGATACGACGGAAGAGAATCTCCAGGCCCGCATCCGAGGCAATCTCCTCATGGCGTTCTCCAACAAGTTCGGCCATCTCGTACTCACCACGGGCAATAAGAGCGAGATGAGCGTGGGGTATGCCACATTATATGGCGATATGGCCGGCGGCTTTGCCGTGATCAAAGACGTGCCAAAAACAATGGTGTATGACCTGGCGCGGCTCCGCAACCTCCGTGGCGCAACTCCGGTGATCCCGAAACGGACGTTAGATCGACCGCCGACCGCCGAGTTGAGGCCCAATCAAAAAGATGAAGATTCACTGCCGCCTTACGAGATACTCGATCCTATTCTTCAGGCCTATGTGGAAGAAGACCGGTCTCTCGAAGAGATCGTCGACGCGGGGTACGACCGCGCCACGGTGGCGCGCGTGATGACGATGGTGGATGGTAGTGAGTACAAGCGCCGACAGGCGCCGATCGGCATCAAGATCACGCACAGAGCCTTGGGGAAAGATCGGCGGATGCCGATTACGAACGGGTATCGGAATTCGTAGGGTAGGGATGCAGGCTGAAGGGGTTCAGGCTGAAGGTTCGGAAAGGCCGGACTCCGACCTTCGGCCTTCAGCCTGAACCCCTTCAGCCTAGGGATTTAGCCGATCAACCTCCACCGTCATTTTTTCTGCTTTGGGCTGTTTTGCCCGGTGGGCTGGTTGCCGAGTTGTTTTTGAATGGACTGCAGTTCCTTCTTGAGGGTTTCCACTTCCTGAGCCAGGGCCTCTGTGGACTGAGCCGGGGCTTCGGATGCGCTGGTTCCTAGTGGAGACTCG
>JANNXZ010000260.1:0-2863 GCA_031409835.1 Nitrospirota bacterium | reverse complement strand
ATGTCCTTCGTGAGTCGGATCGTAAGGTCCTGCTCACCAATCTTGCCCCTAAAGATTTTGTGAATAAAACGTTGATGACCTTTCGCCGTAAAGACCTCTTGCGCGTATCGCAAGGCGACGTCGATCGTATCCGTCTCACCTATGCGACCACAGAAATTGTGCTCTATCAAGGACAGGAAAAACCCAAAAGCAAATGGAAGCTTCGCTACCCGATTGAAGGCGAAGCCGATCAAACGGAGGTACGGACCCTTTTGTTCCGGCTCGAAGACCTCAAGGCACTGGGAATCGTTGACCCAGGACCCGAACGCGACGCTCTGGCCAAAGTGCTCACCGTGCCGAAAGTGAAAGTCACCATCCATACGGCCGATGGCGACCAGACAGTCAAGTTGTATCAACCGGACGAGGCCAGCGGTGAAGCATTTGCAGAAACGAGTTCCACCGGTCCTCTCTATCGCATCAATCCCATCACAATCAGAAACCTGACCAAGGAACTCTTTTCGTTCCAAGACAAGCGGCTACTTGGTATCGACTATACCGACATTGCCATACTCTCCGTCAAAACCACGACCGAGCACTATGTCTTGATCAACCAACAGAACGAATGGGTTTTGGAGGATCAGCCGACGGAGAAGTTAGACCAACAGGCTACCGACCTGTTTGTCAGCCGTGTCGCCAATGTCCCAGCCGAGGAGCGAGTGGTCAAACAGGCTGGACCGCTGGCCCCCTATGGCCTTGTGACACCGGCAGCAGAATTTATCGCCACAGGAAGGGATGGGAAGATCGCGGGGAAACTTTCAATTGGGAGCCATGCCAACGGACTGGCCTATGCCATGGGGCAGCGGATCACGGGCATTTTCCAGATTCGCGCCGACCTACTCACACAGATCCCTATCAAGAACGACCTCTTGGCTTCCCAAACGGAGAAGATACCCGCCGTCCGCTAGTCAGAGCCTGCTGATCACCCTGCCGTACTTAAGTTTCTGAGTCTCAAACCGATACAGACACAGAATACCGAACACCTACAGATACGACGGTCTGCTCAGACTGTTGGTATCTGCAGAGCCTGGAGACCGTAAATGGATACTCACGCGCCGGTCTCATCGTCCAACGCGAAAACGATCTTGGTTGTCGACGACGACCCATCAACGATGTTGATCTGCGTGAAGACGCTTCGTGCCGAAGGGTTTACTGTCCTTGAAGCGGACGGCAGTCCGGAGGCGTTAAAGATCTTGTCCACCCACCAAGGACCAATTGACCTGCTACTGACCGATCTCATGCTGTCTCCGCCGAGCTTTCAATTTGCCGCCACGAAAAATCCGTATCCACGGGTCCATGGTCACGACATCATCCAACGCGCACTGGCCATGAAGAAGTCGTTTCGCGTGATCTTAATGTCGAGTCTCTCATACCATGAGCGCAAGGCGTACCAAACTGGCATCGATCACGTGCCCTTTCTTCAGAAACCCTTCTCTGTTGAGGCCTTGATGCAGCTGGTCCACAAGGTGCTTGCCTCGGCACCGCTTTCCTACGACGACTCCGTGGCCAAGTCGATCGCCAAACATGACGATCGGTGGTTTCCCACACTGAATTGGGATAGTGACCCCTTGTAATCATCAATGGTTACAAGGGGATTTTTGTTATCTCGCTGGGTGGCGGATGATGGTATAAAGCCCCTCACGGGCACAGAGAAGGGCACACCCAGAAAAGGTTTTTTGGCGTTGGTCACACAGTTCAGGGCATGTCCATGAGCGACCAACGCTCCACACGCGAGTTCATGTCTATCGACGCAGTGCCCCTCTCCCGTATAATGTGGGAGTGGTAGCGGGTGTTGAAGGAGACGACGCTCTCAATAGGGAGACTTGATCAATGAGTTGGTTGAGGAGGGAGCTTGATCGAGAGATATCAAAGGTGGAGGAGAGAAAAATAGTGATAAACAGAATGACGACATTCGGAGTCGGGCTATTGCTTGTTCTCTTTGCATCAGTCATCCCCGCCATGGCAGCGGAGGTGAAATTGCATATTCCTCCGGTGTTTCAGGAACGCCCGAGCTGGTGTTGGGCTGCCGTTGGAGAGATGGTCTTCAAATACTATTACATACCGGCTGTTCAGTGGACAGACTATCAGTGTGGAATCGCGCAGGGTAGGAACCTTTGCACGGGGATGCCGAATTGCGTTGAATGCGATCTCCCGGCTGGCGATGAAGCTACCGTGGTGAGTATGCTTCAACAGTATCCTGCAATGGCTGCACGGGGTGGTGCGGCTGGAGATATCGCGTTGACAGTCCAATTGAAGGCCGGCAGCCTTTCCGAAGCAGAAGTGAAAAAAGAGATCGATGAGGGCCGTCCTATTATTGCTGGAGTTTCCCCGTCTGGATTCAAGGTAGACGGCATCTCTCAACATATGGCCCTCATCGTGGGCTATGACGATCGCTCCGGCAACCTGATCCTGACCGTGAACGATCCGTTCCCTTTCGAAGACGACCGTTTCCTCTGGATCGGGAACCCCTATCAACCAAACATGGATATGTCAGGAGAACACACCGGCCAATACGAGATCAGTTTTGAAAGGTTTCGCGCAAAGATCAAGTGGAACCAGACGATGTACCGGATCACTTGCACCGGGAAGGGCTGTCCGCCTGACAACCAAGGTGCAGATGGCCCGGTAGAGAAGGACGATCGCACAGTGATTCACACCGTTCTCACGGCATCTTCCGGAGAGTTCACAGCGTTGCGCACAGGACATAAAGCTGTCGGTGATACCGGGACAACATGGCGGTCAAACATTATTTTTGCCGGCGCCAAGCAATGCCTGGTGAGAGGCAAAGACGCTTCTGATGGGGCGAGGTGGAGTTGCACATTCAAAT
>JANNXZ010000259.1:0-3873 GCA_031409835.1 Nitrospirota bacterium | reverse complement strand
TGGAGCTGGCGAGAGGAATTGAACCTCCAACCTGCGGTTTACAAAACCGCTGCTCTGCCATTGAGCTACGCCAGCTAGAAGAGATGGGTATGCAGAATCTCGCACAACGCCCGAAAACCTAACAACTGTATAGAAGACTGTCAAGCGTAGTCTGTACGAAGCTGGTTAGATTCCGGTCGCGGCAGCCTCGTCACCAGACGAGGCCATCATTGGAATATTTCTCGTGCGGCGAGTGAACGAGATGCCTCGCTTACTCATTCTGTGGTTGCGGGAGAGGGAGTGGAACCGTCAGAGGTGTCGTTGTGGTTCCATCAAGAGCTTCATCGAGGACTCGAAGAGACTCATTGAGAAGGTCCGATGCACAGCTCAGCGTGACGTGAATTTGTTGGAGCGCCTCCTCCCATCGCCCCTCCTGGTGGAGGGTTTGAAAACGGCGATGCTGTTCATCCATGATCGCTTGCTTCGCATCCATCATGAGACTATCGATGGCTGTCATAGATGCCTCCCATTCGTGTGATCATGGTGGCAGCGTAACAGACCTATATCTGGACAACAATCATACGAATGGTGGGTAGGTGGGTCATGTGATCGTGTATCTATAAGCTATCGGTAGCAGCAGCTCTTCCTTTTCTCATTCGCTTCTTCCTCGAATATCCTCCGTGTCGCAGGACATCCAACCCACAGTATTCATGAAAGTTTCTACTGCAACCGCGATACACCGCTGTCAGGCCTGACGGCAGGCAGGCGTGCCACTCGATACAGATTTCACACAGTATTAACGCGGCATTAACAGGACTGGAACCTGCCCCAGTTAGGCTAGGACCATGACACAAACCACAATGGACCAGACGCTCCCGAACGGTTGGCACAAGCGATTCATGGACACCCTCATGGCCTATGACATCACGCGCGCATGGGAAGCGGGCACGCGATTCATCTTGAGCTTGCTGACCCTGACGATTCTGATCGGTTTAGCAGGCGGCGTCATCAAAACGTTTCTTGACCTGCGGCTGCTTCTGACTGCAGACGTGGAGGTGGCCCTTCGGCAGGTGTTGGTCGATACGCTGACCTTGCTGGCCGTTGTCGAAGTGTTGAAGACCACCCTCGCATACTGTTCTGAGGGACGTGTCCGGGTCACGTTTATCATCGACACAGTCCTTGTCGTCATGCTGACGGAGGTGATCTCGCGATGGTTCACGGGCGGGGAGTGGCATCAATTCGCGATACTGGGAGGCATCCTCCTCACGCTGGGTCTCATGCGCATCGTGGCAGTCAGATACAGCCCAGCACCGACAACACTTGCGCAACAGGCTAATCAGCTGGGGCGCTCATTTTTATAATCTCACCAGGAGGTATCCATGCCGATAAGTGCTCTTCATGAATCAGCTCAGGACGTTTATCCAGTAGGGTGTGAGCGTGACGATATCGATGCCCTCACAGCGGCCATTCTCGACCATCTCAATGAACAGACGGTGATCAGTCTGGACTCGCTCATCTGTCTCATGCCCCAATACACCTGGAATCGAATCTTCCACTGCGTCGACCAACTCGCCCGATGCAATAAGATCGTCCTTCGCCGACACCGCTTCGAGTATATGCTCTTCTCGACGCATTTTGTGGCATAACCACATCCATCCCTAGATTGTCCTCCAGCGTCGCTCAACCTCGACCTCAGCCTGCCTCAGCAAGATCAACCGGATGATCAGAAGGGGCTAACTTTTTGCGAGATTGATATTGGAAGGTGGTGGCGGAGTGGTATGGCGAATGATCTTGCCTTCCACGAGATAGACGACCAGCTCAGCGATGTTGGTAGCATGATCGGCCATCCGTTCGAGGTATTTAGCAATGAAGCTCAAGCGGATCGCGCGTGAAATCGTGCGCGCGTCTTCGAGCATGAATGACAGCAGCTCGCGAAACACCTGCTCCATCAGATCATCGACGAAGTCGTCATCCGTGAGTACTTTCCTGGCGAGCAGGGCATCGTCCTTCACGAACGCATCGATGCTTTGCTTCACCATCATCCGCGCCATATTGCCCATCGTCGGGATATCGATGTAGGGTTTGAGCTGCGGTTCTTCGTTCAGCTCGATCACTCGCTCGGAGACATTCTCCGCCAGGTCGCTGATTCGCTCGAGCTCGGTAGCGATTTTCATCGCCGTCGTCACGAGCCGCAAGTCTCGCGCAGCAGGTTGATGGAGGGCCAGCAACCGGATACTCTCTTCATCGATCTCCACATCCAACGCGTTGACGAGGTGGTCTCGCTCGATGACCTGGCGAGCCAGGTCCGAGTCGCGTGTGACCAATGCGGTGAGGGCTCTGTCGATCTGATCTTCCGTCTGCCCCGCCATGCGCAAGAGCTTGGTCTTCAAGTCGGAGAGTTCTTCGTCAAAGTGGCGCTGTGGCATAATGTTTATCCAAATCGTCCAGTGATGTAGTCATCGGTTTGCTTCTTGGAAGGCGTGGTAAAGATCTGTTTCGTGAGGCCGAATTCTACGATTTCGCCAAGGTACATAAACGCCGTCCAGTCGGACACCCGCGCCGCCTGCTGCATATTGTGGGTGACAATGACGACGGTCAGGTCTTGCTTCAAGGAAAAGAGCAGTTCTTCAATTTTCGCAGTGGCCACAGGATCTAGGGCCGAGCAGGGCTCGTCCATCAGCAAGACATCCGGTTTGACCGCGAGCGCACGGGCGATACAGAGCCGTTGTTGTTGCCCTCCGGAGAGACCGAATGCGCTTGTGTGGAGACGATCTTTTACTTCATCCCACAGCCCTGCGCCCTTAATTCCCTCTTCCACAATTTGATCCAACTGGCTGCGGTTTTTTATGCCATGAAGACGCGGCCCATACGCCACGTTTTCGTAGATCGATTTCGGAAAGGGGTTCGATTTCTGAAACACCATCCCGACACGTTTTCTCAGGTCGGTAATATCCACATTGGGACCGTAGATATCCATGCCGTCGAGCAGCATGGTGCCTTCTAAGCGAGCGCCTTCAATCAAGTCATTGAGCCGATTGAGGCATCGCAGCAAGGTGGACTTTCCACATCCGGATGGCCCAATGAACGACGTGACCTGATTTTTGACGATTTCGATATCGATCTTGAAGAGAGCCTGGCGGTCTCCGTAAAAAAAGTTGACCTGATTCAAGGTCAATTTAACGGTTTGCGTGTTGCTTGGATTGTTCGGCAACGGTCGATGGACGTCCTGCACCGTGAGCCTTTGTACGTGAAGCGGTTGTGACGGGGATGGTTGTTGTGTCGAAGGTGGAAAAGGGTGCACAAGCTCCTTCATAACACAGCGCCTGCATACTTTTTGCGCAGATGGTTGCGTAGAACAATCGCGGTGAAATTCAACAGCACGACGACGATAATCAATACCAGGGTGGTGATGTAGACCATGGGTTTGGCTGCTTCCACATTGGGGGACTGGAAGCCTACGTCGTAAATATGAAATCCCAGGTGCATGAACTTTCGATCGAAATGGAAGAATGGCCAGGAATCGTCTACGGGGAGCGCAGGCGCAAGCTTCACGACTCCTGTCAGCATGAGCGGCGCCACCTCGCCCGCTGCCCGCGCCATCGCCAAAATGACTCCGGTCAAAATACCTGGCAAGGCAGAGGGTATCACGACTCTGAGCATCGTTTCCAACTTGGTTGCGCCAAGCGCCAGCGATCCTTCACGAAACTCTCTGGGCACGGCGGCCAGTCCTTCTTCCGTAGAGACAATGACCACCGGCACTGTGAGCAAGGCCAGAGTCAGCGATGCCCATAGAATGCCGCCGGTGCCGAATGTCGGTGTCGGAAGTCGTTCAGGGAAGAAGAGGGTGTCGAGGGTTCCGCCGACGGCGTAAATGAAAAAGCCTAATCCGAACAC
>JANNXZ010000258.1:0-2179 GCA_031409835.1 Nitrospirota bacterium | reverse complement strand
CACTGACCCAATAGCGCTCGCGCCCATGCTCATCCGGTGTAAAGCTGGTGACCAGCGAGGTCTCCTCATCGAGAATCCGGCTGCCATAGAGGATCGGACCGGGAAACTCCCGGCTAAACGCCTCACTGGCCGGCAAGGGCTCAGCTATCAGTACGATATCGAGGTGGCATACGTCCACTCCCAGCGGTGTGGCTGGAAACCGGTAGTCAGGGAAGGTCATCGGGCCAAAGGTCACCCCCCCAGCATAATCGGATGGCATATGCCAGATTTGATAACTGTAGTACTCCGTGTGCGCCTGCCAGATCACAATGAGCCGATCGCCGGTCTCCGCCGTCTTCATGCCGTAGCCAAACGCGTCTTGAATGACCATCGCGTCGGCAGAGATCTTCAGAGCCTCCAGGAAGGTTCTGAACTCGTCACGACTTGCCGGCCGCTGCACCGGTGGATCACTCATACGAAATGTTTTGTAGTGTACGTGCGCAGGGGCGTGTAACTGCGCGGCCCAGAGCATCTGTGGCCGCTCGTGCAGCTTCCGAATCAGCTCGCTGGTATCCGGCGTGATAGTCTCGGGCTCAGTCATGCGATGACCCTGCGCGGTGAAAAGGGGAACAGAAACCGTGTCAGGCTACTGTCTTGCCAGCAAACCTGTCAACAGATCATCGATCGAATATGCAATGAGAAAGGCCTTGTGCGACGTGACACTCGCGTAGGCGGGTGTTGCTGTTACAGCCTAGGAGCACGCCCCTTCGTCCCTGGTCTGTCTGGCTCATCTGGTTTGTGTAGTTCATCGGATTAGTCTTGTTCAACCAAACAAACAAGACAGACCAAATAACGGTTTTCTTACCCCAGCAACCCCAGGACATCGGACTCGCGGACGAGAACGAGTTCCTTCCCGTCCAGATCGACTTCGGTCGTTCCGTATTTCTCGTAGAGGACCTGATCGCCTGGTTTGAGGACTGTGGGCTTAAAGACCTTTTCCTCTTTTTCTTTTTTCATTTTCGGTTTACTCCCCGACTTATTTTCCAGGGTTTCCCAGCGCCCCTTCCCCACGGCCAAGACCTTTCCCTCTACCGGTTTCTCCTTCGCCGTGTCTGGAATGACCAACCCCCCGCTTGTCTTTCCCTTGGCCTCCGACGGTTCTATCAGCGCCCAATCCTGTAACGGTTGCATTCCCATGGTGGTTTCTCCTTCTGTGGTTCAAGAGCCATCGACAACCTACGTCGTTCTAAGGATGGCGTCAACTCGCCGAAACGGTCACACATTCATGATTCGACCTCAGACTGGGAAGGAAACTCGGAGCAGGGGTGGCAGAGCCCTTCGCTCCAGCGCCTCCCGGAACGGCCCATTCGGATGGTGGGACGGCCTGATTACTCCCCTTGCTCGCGCAACGCGCGGTCGCGGACTCCCCTCGTTGGACGCGCGCAGTTAGGGAGCAAACCAGACCGCCTGGAGGGAAGTCTAGAAGACCCTACAAGCCTGTGTCCTTAACGATTCCCCCTGTTCAGCGTCCTGCGACATAACGGTGCATCGCGAAGGTCATCTCTGTTTGGTGGGAGGAGAATGCAGCGGTAGGCTTCCTTGCAGGATCAACTCGCGGTAATTTCCGAAAACGGTTGCGCGACCCTTGCGCCCTCGTTCACATCCCAATAGAATACCCCTCCCTGCGAGGCCTCCTATGCCCTTCGTCTTACGTCCCTTCCGTCGCTTCCCCGCGCAATACGCTGTCACCTACAACGCTGGGCCATTCCAAGGCCAAGGCATAGTCTGGAATCTCTCGTGTACCGGGTGGCGACTTTCGGGAGATCTTCCCATGCGACCAGAGGAAATCCTCTCGCTCACCGTCACGCTCCCGAATGATCAACGTATCGAAGTGCCGGACGCGGTGGTGCGATGGTCGAAAGGGCAAGAGTTTGTGGTAGAGAATACCCCTATAGAGCCGTACACCCACGCTCGACTGCCGCTATGTGAAGCGATTGGTGCAGGAACCGATGTGGAGATTGTCCTATGAGTGCCGATCGGCCCATGTCGCTTCGATTCACCATCACCCTTGTGTTGTCAATCGTGTGTCTCGTTGCCCCTGCATGGGCGAACTTCAAAACAGGCGTGGATGCCTATAACCGTGGCGACTACGCAATAGCCTTGCATGAGTGGCAACCGCTGGCCGAGCAGGGAGACGCAG
>JANNXZ010000257.1:0-5169 GCA_031409835.1 Nitrospirota bacterium | reverse complement strand
ACTGGTAAGGCGCCGGAATGGTCGACATGGGCATGGGAGAGCAAGACCGCGTTGAGCGACTTAGGGTCGAAGCCCAAATCTCGGTTCTGCCGATACGCCTCGTCTCGGCGTCCTTGAAACAGTCCACAATCCAACAAGAGCTTGAAGCCTGGCACCTCAAGCATATGGCGGCTGCCTGTTACTGAACGCGCGGCCCCATGGAACGAGAGTTTCATGATGAAGGCACTCCATTGTGGCGGGCGATCAGGTCCCAAGCTTCCTGAGCCGTCTCGGCATAGTGGAACAGTTGAAGGTCTTGCTGGGCGATGAGCCCGTTCTCGACAAGCCATTGCCAGTTGATCAGACGTTCCCAAAAGTCTCGTCCGACCAATACGACCATCACGTTTTCGGTCTTGCCTGTTTGGAGAAGTGTCAACGTCTCGAATAACTCATCGAGAGTGCCGAATCCTCCGGGAAAGGCGACCAGCGCTTTGGCACGGATTAAGAAATGCATTTTCCTGATGGCAAAATAGCGAAACTGGAAACAGAGTTCAGGTGTAATGTAGGGATTGGGGCTCTGTTCATGAGGTAAGGTGATGTTGAGTCCGATTGATTTTGTGTTCACGTCCGCCGCACCGCGGTTGGCGGCTTCCATGATGCCGGGCCCTCCGCCAGTGACAATGACATAGTCACAGCGGCCATCGATTTGGCAGGTCGATGAAACCAGCCGCCCGAACTCACGCGCCACGTCATAATATTTTGAGAGGGCAAGCTGTCGCTGCGCGATCGCCACCTTGTGCTGGCATGTTGGATCCTGTGGGGTTCGGGCAGCTTCCGCTTCGGCCATATGGAGCGCCTGCTTCGCGGTGGCCTGTTCTTGCAGTCTTGCACTGCCGAACACGACAATGGTTGAGTTGATCCCCTGTTCACGCTGGATCAACTCGGGCTTCAAGAGTTCGAGCCCGATGCGGATGGAGCGGAGTTCTTCCCGTTGAAGAAATTCCGTGTCCTTGTCGGCAGGGATATAGGAGGGGGATGTGCTGTTAGTGTGAAGATGCGGTGTGTGATCGGATGATTCCGGCTTCATAGTTTGCCATTATAGCGGTGCCAGCGGAGTGCAGCAATCCGCTAGGAGGGCAAAGAACTGAGTGTCAAAAGGGATTCGGATTGAAACGTTGACCGGAGAGACGACGAAGAAAACTCTGGTGTGTGACGACCCAATTAGAGTCACAGAGCAATTCGAGCGCATCGGTGCCAAAACCAGTACGCGAAATGATCAGATCCGTGTCGACGGGCGAAAAGGGTTTCAGTAACCAGCCAAAATTGATACGGGAATATTTCATATCGAGGAAACGGTATGTTGCAACGACTCCCGTATTCGACTCGGTAATGGAATCGGGCGTGCCCAGCTTGGCAATCACATCGGCCAACGTGGTTTGCCCAGGAACGACAAAGGCCACGTCATTCTGCGTGAGCGGGGTATTTAAGGTGATGCGAACGACATTACAGCCAGCGGAAGACACGCACATAATTGCGAATAGAAGCATGAGGCAAACCCCGGACAAAGGGAGCTTCATCTCATTCTCCAAAGGGCCAGAATCGGAACTTTAGTCCATCCGTGCGTTTCGATAAAATAACATCCTCGACGATCCCGTCACGGTTAAGAATGACGAATAGGTCATCGCTCTTGATTGATATGCGTGAAAAATTGACGAGGATGAGAAGCAGGCTGCCCACTTTGGCGTCGTACCGATAGTACTGAAACACGTCACGGCCATTTACTTGCAGAAGCCGATCCGGCGCCCCGAGTAGATCGAGTACCTCGGCCTTCGTAGTCGTGGCCTTCTTGATCGCAGCGACGGACTCGGATCTGATGTCTTCGCCAAGGGTGCCTCGGCTGAAGGCACAGCCTTGAATCATGACCAGGGCCAGGACGATGATGATGCCAGTCAGCGGCTTGAAAAATAACACGATCACTCCTTTTGTTAGGCGTCGGTCGGACAATCCTCTAAGCTCTTGTGCGTGCCAGAACAAAGTCGGTTTCAAATATGGCATAGGATGACGGAGTGAGCCCCACCTTACGGTATACTGCTTGCGCAGCGCCATTGCTTTCTTCGACATACAAACGGACCCCGCAAACATTCTGGCTTGTTTTGGCAATAGCCATCACGGTTTCGTGCATCCGGCGAAAGACACCCTGGCGACGCCAGGCGGGGTCGACATACACACTCTGAATCCACCAAAATGCGCCGTTCCGCCAATCGCTCCATTCATAGGTGATCATCAGTTGCCCCAGCAGCTGGCGATCGTCGGCTTGTTTCAGTTCAGCAACCATGAAAAATCCACGATCAGGATATTGAAGGAGGGTAACGGTTCCGTCATGCAGGCGGTCGGGATCGAGGCGGCGGCCTTCTGTTTCAAGCGCCATGGCCGCACTAAACGACACAATTGTCGCCACATCTTCTGGCCTGGCAAGTCGGACGTTCAGGTGATCCAAGGCTATCATGGGGTTCAGGCCATTGTCTTTGGGGCTTGCAACCATCCTGTTTTCGGCCTGTATAAACCGGCGGTACACTCCATCTTAACGGCATCTTCCGGTGACAGATTAATCGGATGCAGCTGTGGCTGGGGGACAAACGCGAGGAAACCGGTGAACGGATGGATAGCCGTGGGCACAAAGACCATGATTAAACTTGTCGGTAATGTGACTTGCAGCAACGGTGGCGCAGCTCCCATGACAAAACCGATTGCCCATAGACCGTCTCGAGGGAACGGAAAGGCCACCACGGTACTGCGCCCGAAACGAGAACGGAAGTTAAGAAGATCGGTCATTCCTTTGAGGGTGACATAGACACTGCGGACCAACGGAACGCGATCAATCCACCGCTCTACCTGAATGATGATGCGCCGCCCAACTACATGGGTAGCGATGGCGCCGACCATAACAACAAGGAACAGAAACAGAACGAGGCTGAGTCCGGGACTTTCTCGGGCTCCGATATTCCACGGGAGGTTCTGGATCAATTCGTTGAGTGTGTGAAATAGTGTGGAAAGAATCAAAAATGTGACCCAGGCCGGCACGAGGACCAACAATCCGGCCAAGGAGTATTTCAAAAAAACTTTCGACATCGCCGCTTGTTTCCTTCGATTCAATCAAGCGAGGTGTGCAGTGTAGCAGAAACCATTACCGGAATAGAGTCTGCACACAGGGCTTGATCTCATCAGTCTCGGTAATCTATTCTACCCGCATCGTATCGGTCGGGTTTACATGGAGGTGCGTTATGACGGAACGTACGGAAGCAAGGCGGCCGGTCAATATCGACAAGGATCTTCTCGCCATTCTTTGTTGCCCCGATACGAAACAGGATGTGAGTTTGGCTGATACGGAACTGATTGCTAAGTTAAACGAGGCCGTGAGCCGTGGGCAATTGAAAAATAAGGCGAATAAGTCGGTTTCGGAACCCCTTGATGGAGGGTTGATCAGAGGCGACCAGAAGATACTGTATCCTATCCGCGAAGACATTCCTGTCATGCTCATCGAAGAAGGCATTCCCCTGGAAGGGATGATCTAGCAGGGCTGGTTAACCGCTGCTCTCCTCGGCAAATTCGTACTCGACATATCTCATCGAAGTGTTCTGTCTCTTGCGTATTGAGGGAAAAGACACTTCTCTCCTCGATCGTCTTGAAGCGCAACAGCGAGTGCCCTCACCTATTCGTTGTCGGTCTTGGAGCCGGTCGATGTTCCACAGTGCTGGCAGAGATATTCGTACAGATTCCCGGTCGGAAGCACGAGCAGGAGTCGCTCTCTTGTTGGGGTTGCCACTCTGCAGGAAGGACAATAGAGCAACGAGGCATTCAACGATCTGAATTGGTCCGGTTGTTTAGAGACATCCGGTCCTGGCTGTCGAGCTGTCCTGGGGGATAGACTAGTCGGCCAAGTTGGGCTAGTCGGTCTACGCGGAAGGCCTGACATAGAATAATTCCACGCAGTTTGAGGCGGAGGGGTCAATGCCGAGAGTCCGACCTCCGTCTGCTCGCCTGTTCACGATAAGGCGCTGGGTCCATCCTTCGACGGGAACTTGGGGATGTGCCGGAGCAGTTTCTAGACCCCTCGCCCTGTTTTCATCAGACCATAGACGGCTAGTCCGCTCAACAAACCACAGAATCCTGTCGTACTCCACGGCCAAAAGCTAGGATCATGCGTGACCACACCGAGTGCAATGTGGCCGCCGACACCGAGGCACAGCGCGAAAATGATCCACTCTTGCATGACCTTAATGATCGGCCATGCGTCATGAAAGAAGGCGGCAGGTGAAGCTGGGATGAGAAGCCTGATTGGAGACAGGAAATGTTACACCGCCGGTGTCTTGGCTGACTCAATGTCTGTTGCTGTGATCAGACTCGATAAATAATCAGCTACAAAATTGAGCGCCTCCTCTCGTCCATCCGCGCGACGCCCCTTTTCTCGCCTCTGAACCGATAATTCGTGGTCAAGATCGGATTTAACTTCCGTGAGAACTCGCTGGAGGGACGAAGGTGTCAGGTTCGCATCCATGTCTTCGAGCTCTTGGCAGCGATCAAGTACCCAATTTAACCCTTCTATCCGTCCGGCGTAATGTTCCTGTTCTGCGGTGTCAATCCGTGACATCGTGGTGGCAAATGTTTGGGCCTCGTAGATGAGATTGTAGAAGCTGGTTACTGCTCGCTGTAGGGTTGGATTCATGTCACTCCTTTGCACAAATTATGAAACGTGATTATACACGAGAATGCCAAAGTGACAAGGGGAAAATTGTTGGTGTAGATAGCACATCATCTGTCCGGTTGAGGATGCCCCTCAAGGAAGGCCGCGATAACAGGGGCACAGGTGCGACAGAAGGGGAGACCGATGCGGGTTGAAGCGCGGTATGCGCGGCGACAACAACGGACACTCACGATGACGGCGGCCGCCGAGATCCTGGGAGTGACGGAGCGGACGTTCCGCCGCTGGAGTGGCCACGATGACGCCGACGGGGGCAGGATCGGCGGACCGTCCGGCGCTCGGCCCGCGCGGGGCCGGTCGATGAAGCGCGACGCTGGATGAGGCGACCACTGAGAGCGACGCCGCCTTCTTTGTGGAGGGAGAAGGGACGCTGAGTAGCTTGCGAGGCACTGCAGGGTATGGCAGTGCATTACCGGACTACAGTGGATTGC
>JANNXZ010000256.1:0-1995 GCA_031409835.1 Nitrospirota bacterium | reverse complement strand
ATCGGAACCGGCACCGCTATTGAGGTTTGGTACAACGCCGATTTGGCGCAGGGACTGTTTCGAGGGGTTCCGGTTGTGTATCGAGCGCCGGGAACCTGGCTGGCGAAGTACTAAGAGTTTGTAGAAAAACTATTGTGCACGGTGGAAATTCAAGGTCCGCCTACCTAGAACAACAGGAGAATACCCTGCAGGATGCTCAAAAAGGCTGTCCAGCAAGGCCGCAGCGAGCGAAGAGGCGAGGCGTACGCTTCGGTACGTTGAGTCTCTGAACGATGCGAGAACGCCGCTGGCGGACTTTTGCAGCATTCTGCAAGCGAGGAGCGAGAGCAAAAGGCATGGTGCATGACGGTTGAGACGGATCTGGTGGCTGGTGGGACTGGTGGAAAGAAGGGCGGCCGCGCGTCGAAGTTCTCTCGTTGCACGATTGAGCAGAACGTGCTGGATACGCTGGTCTATCGCGGAATCATCAGTCAGGTCGACGTATTGGCGGCGGTCGACGATTCGAAAGACGGCGCCGTCGATCTCGAAACGGCGCTTCTCGACCGTTATCATGTTCCGAAGGACGCGCTGGGGTCCGCCCTGAGTGACTTTTATCAATGCCCCTATCTGCCGTATGACGAACGAACGGTGATCGATGCCGACCTGCTCAAAACGCTCAACCACGACTATCTCAGGAAGAGTTTCTGGCTGCCGATTACGCGTCGAGGCTCACTCATCGACGTGCTCACCAGCGATCCGCACGATCTCGATAAGGGGTGGGACGTGCGGCGCACATTTCCAGGGATGACCATTCGCTATGCCGTAGGTCTGCGCCGGGACATCGAGCAGTTTCTCGATTTGGCCAAGGGCCAGGGAACCAGCGGGTCCATCGGCGCCATTCTCGGTGAGTTGATCAATGAAATCCACCTTGAGCCTGCCATCGACCCCATATCCGGCGGGATCGACGAGAACGACTCAGCCATTGTGCGGCTGACCAATCAAGTGATCGCCGAAGCCGACCGCCTCGGCGCATCGGACATTCACATCGAACCATACGCGGACCGTAAAGACATGGCTGTACGCCTGCGCATCGACGGTGCGTGCTCGACATTTATGAAAATTCCGGCGGCCTATCGGCGTGCGGTCGTGTCACGCATCAAGGTCATGGCCAATCTTGACATCGCGGAACGCCGCAAACCTCAAGACGGCAAGATCCGGTACCGATTGGCGAAGGATCGAGAGATCGAATTGCGTGTCGCGACCCTGCCCACATCGGGACAGGATGAAGATGTCGTGCTGCGTCTCTTGACGGCTAAGCAACCGATGCCGCTCGATGCGATGGAATTTGCCCCCGCCACGTTGCAGGCCATTCAAGCTATCGCAGAGAAACCCCACGGCATCATCCTCTGTGTCGGGCCGACTGGGTCCGGCAAGACGACCACCCTGCACGCAATTCTCAAGCACATCAATACCGACGAACGAAAGATTTGGACGGCTGAAGATCCCATTGAAATCACCCAGGACGGTCTCCGCCAAGTCCAGGTCCATCCGAAGATCGGTCTCACCTTCGCGGCTGCGATGCGGGCGTTTCTGCGCGCCGATCCCGACGTCATCATGATCGGCGAGATGCGGGACAAAGAAACCGCCGACATTGCCATTGAGGCCTCGCTCACGGGCCATTTGGTGCTCAGTACCCTCCATACGAACAGCGCGGTTGAAACGGTGGTTCGTCTGTTGGATCTTGGCTGTGATTCCTTCAACTTCGCCGACGCCATGTTGGGAGTGCTTGCCCAGCGTCTGTGTAAACGAATCTGTCTCCAATGCAAAGAGGCCTATCATCCGAGTCGACAAGAATACGACGAACTGGTGCAGGGCTATGGGTTGCACGAGAGGGAGCGATGGGGCATCGCGGATGCCTTGTCGATGACGCTGTATCGTGGGAGAGGGTGCGACATGTGCAACAGGACTGGATTCAAAGGCCGTGTTCCGCTCCACGAACTCTTGATAGGCTCGGAA
>JANNXZ010000255.1:0-2489 GCA_031409835.1 Nitrospirota bacterium | reverse complement strand
CGGCCACAATGGCGTGAGGCGATGATTGGGGCTCTGACGTTTAGTCTGCTCTGGGTCGCAGCCAAACTCTTATTCGTGACCTATAGCACCTACGCGACGGTGTATGCCCAACTCTATGGATCTCTCTTGGAAGTCATTCTGCTGCTCTTATGGGTTTATTACTCCGCGGCGCTCTTGCTGCTCGGCGCCGAGGTTGCCCACCATCTCCAGCAACAGGCGCAGGTTCAGTCAGCCGTTGCCACAAGAGTCGCTCAGTCAGACCCGACCGTGCCGAATCGTCCACCAACATAAGAAGATCGTTGATGGGTTTGTTTGGTTTGTCTTGTTTATTTGGTTGAACGAAACTAACCAGATAAACCAAACAAACCAGACCAACAAAATGAACCAATTTAGATTGTCGGCTTCTAGGCTTTTGCTGGCGGGGATATCCCTTCGTGGATAGAATGGCAACCGGCACTAGCTATAAGGAAACCGCCTCCTATGCCCGAAGATTTCGGCAAAGACATGCTCATGCTTGGTGGCACCGTGATTGGCTTCATCGCGGCGCTGTTGACTCTCATGGAGAAGCTGGTGGATGTTAAGAACCGGCTTACTTCAAAGAAAGAACGAAAGTCGCCGTCTCCAACCGAGCGCCCGGTCGCTGACTCGCCTTCTTCATTCAGTTTATTCTCGTCGAAGCCCCTCCGTGGGGTCTCCTATCTCTTTTTGTACGAAACCGGCGTCATCGTCGCAGCAGGCCTGCTGCTCAACTACATTGGGCTCACGTTGAGCCGCCATCTGGAGAGCATCCTGTTTCTCGACATGACGGGAACGGCGCTGGTTGCGTTTCTCTTGGGTCCCTGGTGGGGAGCCATCGTGGCTCTTCTCTCGAATTCCGTCGTCAACTGGCTGTTGTACCCGGAAACCGGGGCGGATGTGGTGATCTTCCCCTGGTCGCTGGTGAATATTGCCGGTGCGTTTTATTGGGGCTGGATGGCCAGGCAACTAGGCTTTCAAAAATATCTCCGCACAGGACGCAATTCCGCCCTATCCCATGCCTGGTTCCTCTATATCTTTGGGTTTGGCGGCGCGATCGTCATGAGCCTGCCGGGGACTTTTGTGCAAGCGGCATTGCATGAGCAAACGATCTTTGCCTTGAATCCCGATGTCGCCGAGTCGGTGAGCCAGCGCGTACTGCAATGGGAACGCACGGCACACCTCTACCTCGAATCAATCTTTGGAATTACCTGGGGGGAAAGTCTGAGTTGGTGGATTGTGAATTGGTTTCAGAATTGGATTCGGTATATTCCTGACAAAACCATGAGTGCGGCGATTGCGCTTGTGGTCCTCAAGTACGGTTACCCCCTCTTTGAACGGGAGCTGATTCATGGCGGACCGGAGGGAGCGCGTCCGAACGATGAGCGGATTCTGCCGTTGGTAATGGGGTTGCTCTACGCCCCCTCCTTCGCCGCCTTGCTCAGCAGTGAAACCTACGGAGGCGCAACCTACTGGCCTTTGTGGGGATTGCCTTGGCTGCTGATCTTGGGTGGCTATGTCTACTTGCGCTACTGGGGCACAGGCGAAGCCGCCTTGCAGGCAGCCAAACTTCAACGAGCCGATCGCTATGCCCGCGCGCTGAAACAGATCGGACGGGAACCCTCCCATGAATTCTGCAAGCGGTTGACCTTCGTGACGCTGATTGCAAGTCTGCTCTTCGCGCTCTGTCTCCCCATTCTCTTGACGGACTTTTACCGTGCCACCTTCAAGTTCTTTTGCGTTGTGTACGGCTTCCTGCTGGTAGTCCACCTCGTGCGTATTTCCATCGCGCAGAACATTTCCATCGCTCGCGCGAACGACTGAGCGTAAGACGTAAAACGTGAAAGGTGAAACGTTGGACGTAAGAGGACAAACCCGTTCAACCTTCTTGTCCTGTGGTTCTCACCTTTCACGTCTCACGTTTTACGTTTCACGTCCGGTGTAGGACGTGCGCAATGGCCGATCGAGTGACGAGCCCTACGATCTCTCCGTTCTCCATCACCACGAGACAATCCCACCCACCTTGGACCATGCGATCCATCGCCTGCATGATGGACCAGTCTGGAGGGATACAAAAGGCCATCGATGTCGGGCGCATAATCTCGCGAACGCGCCGCCATGGCCAGAGCGTTGTGGGAATGGCATGCACGTCTCCCACCGAGACCACACCGAGAATCTGTCCCGCTTCGCATACTGGGAACTCACCACATCCCTGCGCAATGAAGTATTGATCGACTGCGTCCTGCACTGTCATGTCCGGCAGCAGGGTTACGACGCGTTGGACCATAACCTGACGAACGGTCACCGACGCCAACAACATCCGTGGGGCTGCCTGCCGCTTGCTTGCCAATGCCGCTGAAAAGAGGAATGCGCCGATAAAGAGGAGCCAGACCCCGTTCGAGGCAATGGACTGTCCCAGAATGCCGGACCAGGCCCCCGCCATCAAGACCGTGCCGATCAACCCTAGGGCGACA
>JANNXZ010000254.1:0-3458 GCA_031409835.1 Nitrospirota bacterium | reverse complement strand
CTCTTGTTCACGCCGTTGAGACAACAGGGCGCCGACCTTGGCAAACGCCTCGATAATTTCATGTTCTTGATCGAGCAGAATGCCGGACAGCAAGAGCCGCGCACCGTGGCTCACGTACTGCGCCAATGCATCGCACAACAGCAACAGCGTTTGGCGATCGAGATTGGCGAGCACCAGGTCCGGTCGCAGCTCGCCTTGCCGGTCAACTTCCTCCAGCGTTCCGCAGCGGAATTCAAGATTGTTCCCAAACCCGTTTTCTGCGGCATAGTCTCGCGCGCAATCTACCGCGACAGAGTCGCATTCCACTCCCAGTGCCGAAGCTGCCCCAAGCCGCAGCGCGACCATCGCCAGAATGCCGCTTCCCGCCCCCACATCTAGTACGGACTCGCCACCGTGAATCTGATCTTCAAGCCATTCCAGCAACATCCTGGTCGTCGCATGATGCCCTGTACCGAATGCCTGCTTCGGGTCGAGCACAATTTCAATGTCCTGTGCCTGCAACGCCACCGGTTCCCAACTCGGCCTAATCACAATCCGCTTGCCGATCCTGATCGGCCTGACCAACTGAGCCCACTGCCGATTCCAATCCTGATCGGGCAATTCCTCAACGCGGATGTCTCTCTCGACCGAAAGGTCCGGGGCTACTTCCTGCAGAATACTATTGAGGCGAGCCTGTGCTTCCATACTCCACTGTGGTTTCGGCCAATAGAGATGAACAACCCCGTTCTCCTCCCAGCCGCCTTGGATCACAGGATCAGACAGCATGCCGAGCAACTCTGCCGCGTCAACTGCGGTGCGAATCTGGACATCGATCCACCCTTCTGATGTCATATTGGACAAGAGTTGACGCACTCTCCCCCATCCAGTAAGGTCGGCGCTATGCCCCAACACCAGCCCATGACGCCTATGACGAAAGCCCATGCGCTGACTCGCCTGGTGGCGAAACTCGACCGTGTGATCGCCTTGGCTACAACCTCTAGTTCAACCATCACCCGCTGGCGTCTCATCCTATTCATCGTCGGAGCAATCTGCACGATAGCCCTGTACAAAATGGGATGGTATCAAGCCGGCAATGGGGCGCTCATCGCCTTCGGCGCCCTGTTTTTGACTGTGGCCGCCTATCATAACAGGCTCGAAAGTCGCCTGCACCGGCTTCGTCTCTGGAAGCACATCAAGCTCGTACACCTGGCGCGTCTCCGGCTGGATTGGTCTCACATTCCCGCTCGACCGTCGAACGCTCCCGAACAACATCCGTATGCCAAGGACTTGGACCTGGTCGGCCCCCACTCGCTCCTTCATCTGCTCGACACCACAGTCTCCTCACACGGACAGGCGCGGCTGGCGTCGTGGCTGCTTGAGCAACCGCCGAAACCGGACCAGTGGCTCACGCGTCGTCGCCTCGTGCAGGAACTCATCCCACGATCGCTGTTTCGAGATCGGCTGGGGCTTGAAGCCCAGCTCATCGGCGAACAGGAAATCAACGGGCAACGACTGGAGGCCGTCCTGCAGCATACAGTTGGATTTCCTCGCCTCACGGCGATCTTAGCGATTCAAACCCTGCTGGCCTCCGCCACGATTGGGCTCGGCTTGAGCGCGCTACTCGACTGGCTGCCGAATTATTGGATGTGGTCATTTGCGCCCTATGTCTTAATCTATTTCTGGACCGATCAGGGTGAAGAGTTATTGGAACATGCGGTCGGCGTACACCTTGAATTGGAGAAACTGGGCGCGGTGCTTGGCTTTGTCGAACGGCACGCCAAACCTAGCCACACGGCACTCGCCGGCCTGTGGGCGCCGCTGCGTGCGCCAGGGATGAATCCACCCCAGCTCGTCCGGCAAGCGGCCCGCACTCTGCATGCGATCAGCGTCAAAGCCCATCCGGTCATCCATCTGGCCGTCAACGCATTCTGCCCCTGGGATCTGTGGTTCACCTACCGGCTCCAACAGATTCAAGCTCAGGTGGCTGGCAACCTGCCGACCTGGCTGGATCGACTGGCCGAGGTCGAAGCCGCCTCGGCACTCGCGACCTTTGCCGCGCTTCATCCATCGTATCGCTGGCCGGACCCACTCACCGCCGATTCGCAGCGGAACGGAGCGCAGGCTAGTCTGTCGGCCAAAGGCCTTGCCCATCCGCTGATTCCTGAAACGCACCGAATCTCGAACGATCTTGTCCTCGAAACACGGGGAACCGTACTCCTCGTAACCGGGTCCAACATGTCGGGGAAGAGCACCTTCTTACGAACCCTGGGCATCAATCTCTGCCTCGCCCAGGCAGGCGCCCCGGTCTGCGCCGATCTTTTTGAGTGGACCTGGGTGCGCCTCGCCACCTGTATCCGCGTGGATGATTCGCTTGAAGCGGGCCTGTCTTTTTTCTATGCCGAGGTGAAACGCCTCAAACGCCTGCTCGACGCGACGGCTGATCGATCCAGCGCACCGGTGGTCTTCCTAATCGATGAAATCTTCAAGGGAACCAACAATCGTGAACGGTTGATCGGGAGCCGTGCCTTCATTACCGCTCTCTCGCAAGGCAATGGCTTCGGCTTGGTGACCACCCACGATCTGGAATTGACCGATCTCGACAAAACGGTGCCAGGATTGCGGAACGCCCATTTTCAAGAAACGGTGGCAGCCGGCGCGTTGCAATTCGACTACACGCTCAGACCCGGTCCCTGCCCCACAACCAACGCATTGAGAATTATGGAGTTGGAGGGATTGCCGGTTCCAGGACAGACACATTCGGACCAGCAGGCATAATGGTAGAAGTCGATCGGACGACGGAAATGAGGCCGAACAGGACTGAAGGAACCGCTCGAAACTGGCGAGTCGAGCCGGGGCTTAGATTCTCGGGTTGATGACAGTGATCTCAGACATCGGATAATCTTTCGTGTTGCCCGTCGCAAGCGTGGCGCCTTCAACGAAGGCCGTAGCAGCAATCAGACAATCAGCCAATTCTAGCCGGCGACTCTTCACCCGACTTTTGAAACGACCGGCAACCTCGGCAATCTCCCGTCCGAGGGGAATGATGACGAGTCCATCGAGGAGAATATCGGTCGCATGTTTCTCCTCTGGCCGCATCCCAGCATACAGTTCCGCCACGGAAATGACTGAGCAGCAGGGGACAGAGTGGTCTGTAAGATCGAGGAGAAAGGTCCGAATGGCTTCACGGCCTCTCAGTATGTCAATGAGGATATCCGTATCGAAGAGGACCTTGCTCACCGAGTCGCCACGCGTTTAAGACGGGTCGATTTCCGTAACGAACGAATGAGCCGACGAGAGCCTTGAGCGATCCCAGGATGCTTACCCGCTTTCCATGCGCCGAAGCTTTTCTCCAACGCCTTCTTGAACTTGATCCGCTTCAACTCGTTGCGCAACGCTTGCCCCACGACCTTGCTTTGTTCACCCTTCGGCACGGTGCGCTTTAATTCATCGAGAAGATCTTCCGGCAATGTAAAGTTCGC
>JANNXZ010000253.1:0-7862 GCA_031409835.1 Nitrospirota bacterium | reverse complement strand
CTGCCCCAACAGAGCCACGCGAAGATTAGGCCATGCATCCGTGGCCGACGGCTCCGGAAGCTCACGGGCTATCGCAAGCCGGTCGCCGACACCCAGCTCACTCACGCGTTTCCATCCATTGGCTCCGAGGAGACGATGATTCCCTGTGGCGCGTATCACCCTGCCGCTGGCTAGACGAACCCGGAAAACAGGCCGATTTCCAACCAGCCAGACTTTGTCGCTCTGGGCAATACTGACGCGCCCTTCTTCGGACAGGGCAAGCACCTCGGGAGTGGCGCCGACAAGATCCCGCACCGGCACCCGGCGCCCGTCACTCAGGATTACCAGGGTTTCTCCCGTCACGCACTCCCTCAGATCCGCCAGCATGGGAATCGGTGGCTTCCGGGCTTCCACCGCGCGGCTGAGCTGCGACAGCGCGATGACCGGTACGTTGAGCTCCTTGGCCAACGCTTTCAGCGAGCGAGAAATATCGGAGATTTCCTGCTGGCGGGATTCCGAGTCGCTCCGCCCCTGCATCAACTGGAGGTAGTCGACAATCAAGAGATCCAGCCCCCGTTCGGCTTTCAACCGGCGCGCCTTCCCTCGCATTTGCTGCACGGTGATGCCACCGGTATCGTCAATAAAGATCGGCGCTTGCTCCAGCCGGCCAGCCGCTTCCGCAAGACGCCACCAATCCTCTTTCTGAAGCTTTCCGGTTCTGAGACCATGCGAATCGACTCGCGCTTCCGAGCTCAACATGCGCAGGACAATCTGCGGCTTCGACATTTCCAGGCTAAAAATTCCAACGACCGTGCCTGCGTGAATGGCAGCGTGGGCTGCCATCCCCAGCGCCAGACTGGTCTTCCCCATACTGGGCCGCCCTGCGATCACCACAAGATCGGACGGTTGGAGCCCCGCCGTGATGTCGTCGAGGTCATAAAATCCTGTAGGAACACCCGTGATATGCTCTTTTCGCTTTGACAGTTTGTCGACGAGCTCAAGACTTTCCTTAATGATGGCATTAATGGGAGTGAACGACCGATCCAGTTTCCCCTGGACGATGCCGAACACCGACCGTTCCGCGAAATCGAGCAGGTCGTCAACGGAAGAGGTCCCTTCGTACCCGCGCGTGAGAACTTCCGTGGAGGTATGGATCAGCTCTCGCAGCAGCGCCTTGTCGCGCACGATCTTGCAGTGGTAGCGAATATTGGCGGAGCTGGCCACGCTCTGCACGAGTTCTGCTAAATAGGCCGCTCCCCCGATGGCCTCAATTTCTCCCTGCGCCTTCAACCGTTCCGTCAACGTAATCTGATCGATGACTTCTCCGACATCCGACAATTCAAGCATCGCCCGATAGATCTTCCGATGCGACGTGCGGTAGAAGTGCTCTTCGACCAACAATTCCATCGCTTTGGCCATCGCGCTATTGTCGAGAAGGACTGCGCCGAGAACCGATTGTTCGGCTTCAAGATTCTGAGGCGGCAGTTTTGGCTGGGACAGATCGGTGGTTGACATAGACTTCATGACCGTTCCTTGTAACTACCCAGGGTTTCAGACTGAAGGCTGCGGGCACAGGCTGAAGGGGTTCAGGCTGAAGTGTTTTGAATTGCGAACTCCGGCCTTCAGCCTGAACCCCTTCAGCCTATCTACCTGAGCCGTTACCGTTCCTTAATCTGCCTCCGAGACCGGCGAGCCGAAGCCACCAGGTCGGCAATCCCCATCTTCTTCGAAAGACGGCTCAGATTGCGAGCTCGACCACCCTGCCTATGAGCCGCGAGGGATTCGACCACCAGCACCTCGTCAGGACCCGTTCCGGGTGCCCCAACCACGACCACGAATGCGGCCTGCTGGGCCAACCCAGTTGCCACTGCGCCAGCCACAAGCGCCGCGTCGCTCCCCTTCAGCGTCTGCTGCACCACCCGGGAGCGAGTCCGACGCAACTGAGTCACAACTTCGGCCAGTCGGCGAGTCGCGCGGCGCGGCGCGGCGACAAGATAATCCACTCGCGCCGAGACCGATCCTTCCTCAGGGAACTCTATCGTGCGGAAGAGCCGATCGACGTCCAACCCGAAACCGGTCGAGGGCAACGGTCGACCAAATCGTCCGATCAAGTGATCGTACCGTCCGCCACCGCCCAACTCCGCCCCCATCCCTTCCGCAAACACGTCGAACACGACACCATCGTAATAATCGAACCCGCGGAACTCTCCCAGATCCAGAAGCAGCGATTCCCGGTGGCCTGCCGCACAAAGCAATTGATACACCTGGGCCAGCCGTTCGAGCAGAGCAATCAATGCCGGATCGCCAGCCGCGAGAACCCGGCCGCGCGCCAGCACTTCTTCTTGACCGTACAACTCAGGCGCTTCCCGAATGGCTCGCGCCGCCGTTTTGGAGATACGCTCGCGGGCAAGGATCTCTTCGAGTCTTGGCAGATCCTTTCGCGCCGCCGCCTGCTCAGCCAACTTCTGCCCATGCGCAGACAGCCCGGATCGCATCAAGAGCCCCTTAATAAAGCCCACATGTCCGAGAGACACTTTAAACGACTGAAGACCGATCGTGTGGAGACACTCGATCATCAAACCGATCACTTCACTGTCGCTGGTGACATCATCCAGGCCGATAAGCTCGGCTCCGACCTGGAAGATTTCCCGACCGCGCCCGGCGTGTTCCTGCTCATAACGGAACACAGACGTTCGATAGGAGAGGCGCAACGGCAGCGTCGCACCCGTGAGCCCCATTGCGACCGTCCTGGCGATCTGCGCCGTGGCATCCGGACGGAGGAGCAGCGTCCGCCCCGTTGTCCGATCGACAAATTGATAGCAGTGCTCGATCAGTTCAGGCTCAAGCCCCGGAGCCAAGACGTCGAGATACTCGAACGTGGGGAGAATGATCTCATCGTAGCCCCACCGGTTGACTTGAGCGAGCAACTGTTCTTCGAGGCGGCGGACTTGTTTTGCCGCGTGAGGAAGAATCGTCGCCATGCCCACCGGGACAAGCGAGCGCTCACGGGACGATGGGGTGTGCCCCGAAGAAGGGCGGGGCTTGGGAGAAGCGGAGACCATGGCTGACCTGATTGATAGCGCGCGGGGTTAGGACAGGGCCGCGACTTTGACTGAGAGAATGTCTTTGTTGGATTTGATCGTCTCAAGCACCGTGTCAGGGAAGACCGCATCGGAGCCAATGATGAGCATCGCATTCCCACCCCGCTTCTGGAGCGCGCATTGCATCCGGACGATGTTGATCAGGTTGTCGCCAAGCACTTTCCCCACCATCCCGATCACCCCTGGCCGATCAATGTTGAGAATCAGAAGCATGTGTCCTTCCGGCACGACTTCAACATTGAATTGATCGATCTCCACCACGCGAGGATCTTTCTTGTGAAAGAGTGTGCCGGCCACCTGGTACGATTTCTTGCCGGCTTCCACTCGCACACGAATCAAGCTGGTAAAATCACCCGCGTTGGAACTCTTCACTTCCTTCACTTCAATCCCACGTTCCTTCGCGACGACGGGTGCGTTCACATAGTTCACAGGCGCTTCCATTATTGGGCTCAATAATCCCTTCAACACGGCGATCGTGAGCGGCGCAATTGACAGACTTGCCACCTCTCCGCTGTATTCGACGGTCACACGCTCAAGCCCGCCTTCGCACAACTGCGTTTGCAACTTCCCGAGCTGCTCGGCTAACGACAGGTAAGGCTGGAGCCTCGGGAGCAACTCCGGAGAAACAGATGGAATATTGACCGCCCCGCGGGCAATGCCCTTGGTGAAGTAATCGACGATCTGCTCCGCGATGCCGATGGCCACATTCTCTTGCGCCTCGGTTGTCTGGGCTCCGATATGCGGCGTACAAATAAAATTATCCAGCGTCAACAACGGATGATCCGCTTTCACCGGCTCTTCTTCAAATACGTCGAACGCGGCGGCCGCCACGCGTTTGACCTTCAAGGCTTCAAACAGATCACCTTCATGAATAATCCCGCCTCGGGCGCAATTCACAATCATGACCCCTGGTTTCATCGTCGAGATTGATTGCGCATTGATGAGGCCCTTGGTCTCAGGCGTCAACGGCGTGTGGACAGAGATGATATCGGCACGCTTGAAGAGTTCATCCAGCGGCATCATGGTGACACCCATCTTCTGCGCACGCTCCTCGGACAAATAGGGATCGTAGGCGACGACATTCATGCCGATTCCCTGCGCCAGCTTCGTGAGGTGGCTGCCGATTTGCCCCGCGCCGACGATGCCGAGCACCTTGTTGTAGAGTTCGACGCCCATAAATTTGTCTTTTTCCCACTTGCCGGCCTTTACAGACGCGGTCGCTTGGGGAATGCGACGGCTCATTGCCCAGATCATCGACATCGTATGCTCAGCAGTCGTGATGGTATTGCCGCCCGGTGTATTCATGACCACGATCCCGCGACGCGTCGCTGCAGGCGTATCGACATTGTCCAGGCCCGACCCGGCCCGCCCGACGACTTTCAATTTTTCGGCTGCCGCAATCAGTTCCTCCGTCACCTTGGTGCCGGACCGCACGATCAATCCATCGGCGTCCTTGATCTCCTTGAACAACTCTTCCTTCGACATTTTGGATTTCACGACGACAGTGAATCCAGCCTTCTCCAGCAGCTCCACGCCCTGCTTCGACAAGCTATCGCTGATGAGGATTTTCATGCCCATTGTATTTGCCCTATCGTAAGAATTTCGAGATAGAATCCCTACGCCATAAGGATTTCTTGCGCCTTCGCGACGCCGCTGCCAAGCTTCACAGGATGTCCCAGCCCTTTGAGCACCATTTCAACGGCTGCCACGGCCATGATGATATCGAAGCGATCCATGTAACCCATGTGGGAGACCCGGAAAATCTTCCCCTTCAAATGGTCTTGTCCACCGGCCGCTGTCATACCGTATTGGACACGCAAGTTTTTGTAGATAGCTTGCCCGTCCACACCTTCTGGCGCTAACACGGCGGTGAGGGCATCGCTGGGCGACTCTTTGGGAAACAGCGCAAGCCCGGCACCCTGCATCCCTTCACGCATGGCCTTTGCGAGCATGGCTTGACGTCCGAACAGCCCTTCGAGCCCTTCGGCCCGCATCATCTTCAACACTTCCTGCAAGCCGACAATGAGGGACACGGCCGGCGTATAGGCCGTCTGATTTTTCAGCTGATTCTCCTGCTCTTTCTTAAAATTGAAATAGAACGCCGTGTTCTTCGCTTTCTCTGCCAACCGCCAGGCTTTATCGCTCACGCTCACAAAGGCAAGGCCTGGTGGAAGCATCAGCGCCTTTTGCGACCCTGTAATCACGACATCGATTCCCCACTCATCGGTCTTGATGTCGAACACTCCGAGCGCGGTAATGGCATCGACCACAAGAATGGTCTCGCCATAGGGTTTCACGATCTCCGCAAGTGCCTTGACGTCGTGCGCTACACCGGTAGAAGTCTCACTCGCCTGTACATACACCGCTTTGATTCCCGGATCTTTTTTTAGCGCATCGGCCACCACTTGAGGATCGACGGCTCGCCCCCATTCCACCTTGATTTCAGTTACCTCGGCGCCGAACGTCTTACAGAGCTTGGTCCATCTCTCCCCAAACTTCCCACCATTAATGGTGAGGGCCTTGTCGCCGGGCGAGAGAAAGTTAGACACGGAGCCTTCCATGCCTCCGGTTCCTGAAGCCGCCAGCATGAGCACGTTGTTTTTCGTTTGGAATAGCCACTTCAGTCCATCACGGACCTCCGCGAATACTTTGTCGAACTCGGGGGCACGGTGATGGAACATGGGCTGAGCCATGGCCAGCAACACTTCGGGTGGCACGGGCGTCGGACCGGGAGCCAGCAAATACCGCTTCAGCATCGACTGATCCTCCTCAACCTGAAGAAACGTGAAGAAATCTTGCCTGGGAAGGAGGGACGATACCATTGCCTCTCAAAAGCTGTCAAGGCAAGGCCCCGTGTAGAGACTCGCGTTTTTAGCCTGTTGTGAGCCTTCGATGCGGACAGGACTTCCACTTACAGTTTTGTGTCAACGCTGGAGCGTCCGCCCCTGTGTTACCAAAAGAAGAGGCAGCATTCTCTTTGCAACTCCTTGACACGAGCACGGTCCATCGATAGTCTAGCCTCACAGAATATGACACACCTCCCACACCAGACTCATCGCCGCCGCGCTTGAGATGACGCCTCTCAGGTCAGGACATGCCGTTCTCCCGATAGCGCTTGCTCTCGGAATGTGGGTGAGCCTCTCCGCTCCCACGATATCGGTGCAGGCTGCCACTCCTTCCGAGCCCGTTACGGTTGACCCTTCTACGCTTGTGGATGCGAGCACAGCAACAGAAGACGACCCAGACGAAAATCTGGTCCCAGTCGATACTGAAGGCCCGCCACCGGAAGCCATAAACCGTCGCACAGCCACACCGAGTAGTGTTCCAAGAACTGAAGACCTCTTACTACTGAACCCAGCAGGAAATTCACCGGCTACCGCACGGTTTTCAGACGTCTTGAACCCTCCGGCTGAACTGACTCAGACACAAGACCCTTCCAGAAATGCCGCAGATCAGACAGAGTATGCGAGCTATAATGTTCCGATAGTCATGGACCCTTCGGTTCAGGCCCACATTCGCTACTTCAATATGGGCATCCACGATCGCTTTGGACAATGGCTCTTCCGACTCAGCCGCTATCGTCCCCTTGTCGAGACAATCTTCACGGAGTTTCATCTCCCCAGCGACCTCGTGTACCTCTCCTTGGTGGAAAGCGGATTCAACCCCTACGCGTACTCACGAGCCAAAGCCACGGGACCCTGGCAATTCATGAAGGGCACGGCCAAGGCCTATGGGCTCCGCGTCGACAGCTACGTTGATGAACGTCGGGATCCCATCAAGTCAACGGTTGCAGCGGCACGCTACCTCCGCGATCTCTACGACCTCTTCGGCGCCTGGCCGCTTGCGATGGCTGCCTACAATGCTGGAGAAGGCAAGGTGATGCGGGCTCTCCACAAGGCCCAGGCCGAAAGCTTTTCCGAGATTTCCAAAACGCGATTGATTCGCCGAGAGACGAAGGAATACGTGCCACGATTTATGGCCGCCACCATTATCGCGCGGAACCCCGATCGATACGGCTTTACTCAGGAGTCTGCCGAGCCGCATCAATTCGATGAAGCGATCGTCACACGACCCGTCCATTTTCAGGCGATTGCCAATGTCACCGGCATTCCCTATGAAGAACTCCGGCTCTTAAATCCTGAGCTGCGTCGAGACGCGACACCTCCAGGCGATGAGACCTACCACCTGAAGGTGCCGGTGGGAACGAAAGCGAAAGTGGAGGAGCTGCTCGACCGCATCCCGACCTACAAGTTCCCACCACTTCCGGCAAAGGCTCAGCTTGCAACCGCCGGGCCTTCTCGCTGGTATAAAGTCCGTGTGGGAGACACGCTAGGGAAAGTGTCAAAACGGTTTCGCATCCCGCTCAATACGCTCAAAACAAAAAATAGCCTCTCCAGCCCGACGATTCGACCAGGCGACTTTCTCGTGATCAGCCGCTAAAGACGATCTCCCCTTTCCGCAATCCGCAGAATGGAACACTCCCGCAGGCTGCTCAAACTGGTTTGTTTTGTTTATCTGGTTCATCTGGTCTGTCTGGTTTAACCAAACAAACGAGACAAACTAAATAAACCAAATAACGGTCTTCTTCTGCTGACGGACTTTTTCAGCAGCCTGCTAGGGGGTTTTCTTGCCTGTTGAGGGCGGAGGAGCCTGAAGACTTTTCTGTGTTGGGGCAATGGCCGGAGTTGTCGACGTCGAGGCAGGGGTTGACGCTTGCGACTTCATGGCATCCATAATCTTGGTCCGAATCGTCGCTTCACTGGTGAAGGGAGAGTTCGGATA
>JANNXZ010000252.1:0-2629 GCA_031409835.1 Nitrospirota bacterium | reverse complement strand
GACCGGCGTGATCGAAGCAGTGGAAATTGCCAATTTCACCAAGGCCTCTGGCCTCAAGTTGATGATCGGCGGGATGGTCGAAACACGCATCGCGATGGGCTGCTCCTTCAGCCTGGTCCTAGGACTCGGCGGCTTCGACGTGCTCGACCTCGACACTCCATTGCTGCTGGCCAATGATCCTGTTACAGGTGGCTACCGGTATGACGGTTCATGCCTGCAACCCTGGTCAGGACCAGGCCTCGATATGACAGCAGTATCTTCTCTGAACGCCACCACTATTGAATAGTTACCCGCTCGCTTCATCGCACTTCTTGCAGTTCAAACTCTCTCCGAGATGCTGGCTCCGGCCTTCCTCTGTCAAAACCCATGGGCGATTTGTCATCGGTGGCTGGTGGCGCACGTGCTGACCATGGCCGCATTGTAAATCAGCCACCCAATCACCATATTCGTCCACATGAAATCCGACAATGGGTTGATGCATGCATCTACCTCCGTCACGTCCCCGTTATCGACTCCATAGAGCTATGTTACACTCGCGCGCATGTTAGCACGAACGGAGGAGCACGCATGATGGGGCATCCTAATTCGAGAATCGGCTTCGTGGGAATCGGACGGATGGGGGCCAACATGGCCCGGCGGTTACGAGATCGAGAGGAAACGATTGTGGCCGTCTACGATCGTGATCGCGCCATGACCACTGACCTCGCGACCGAGTTAGGCTGTGAAACTGCTGTATCCCCTGCCCGCGTTGCAGAACTGGCAGGCACCATTTTCACAGTCGTGTCCGATGACGCTGCGATGCGCGAAATCTTTTCCACGACCAGCACAGAGAGTCTGCTCCACCACGCCAAAAACCGGCTCTTTGTGAACTGCGCCACCCTCTCACCGACGGTGCATGTCGAGGTCGAAACTCTGGTGACGCAACGAGGTGGCCGGAGCCTTGAGGCCTGCATGGCCAGCAGTATCACCCAGGCGCGGCAAGGCACCTTATACCTCATGTGCGGTGGGCGTCCGGATGTGTTCGAGTCGGCGAAGCCGCTCTTGGAAAAACTCAGCGCGCATCTCCGCTATATCGGATCGGCAGGAGAGGCCGCAAAGGTCAAAGCCCTCGTCAACATGGTGATGAACTGCAATACGGCGGCACTGGCAGAAGGGTTGGGACTGGGAGCAGCGCTTGGTCTCGATCTCACGATGTTACGGGACATCTTTGCTCAAACGGGAGCCGCGTCGCGCGTGTTAGAGACGGACGGCGAAGACATGCAGAACCGCGCCCATGACTGCTACTTCTCGGCTGCCCATGCAGCCAAGGACTCAGGCATCGCCCTCGCATTAGCGAAAACCGCCGGGCTCGCCGTCCCGTTGGCTCAAGCGACCTACGATCAATACCAGCGACTGATCGCGCTCGGCAAAGGCGAGTTGGACAAGTCCGCTGTCTCTGAGCTGACATTCAAAGATCGTGAACGGTAAGACGCAGGACTGCCAAGTGCCCGCCCTCCGAAACCTTTTACGTTTTACGTTTCACGAATCGCTGAGCTGAGATAGGCTCACCGTTTCTCAAAGGGCAGTTCGGACCGTTGACTGGCGGGGAAATACGCCCAGACCTTCTGCTCATTCTCGTCGAAACTGCCGAGGAACGTCACATAGCGATCGAGGGTGCGAAACTCGGCCAATGTGACCGTGCAGTGAGGCACATCGATCACACGGGCATCGAACTGGCCCACCACATAGAGCACACCCGCCCCAGCTTGATAGAGATTCCGCCGGCTCGCATATCCCGTATTGGGGAATAGATCGACATTGAGGGAGCAGCCTCCAGGCCCTGTCAGCGTAAGCAGAAGATCGTGCCGCGAGAGGAACGGACTGGTGGCGGTTCTGGTGATCGTCAGGCGCACCTGATCTGCCGGGAACTCGACAGAGGCCGGAACCGGCCCTTGGTTGTTACAGGCAGCCAGAAGCAGGAGCAGGCCGGCCAGGTACCTTGCTGGATATGGTCCAATCACTTGGTTGCTGGAACTTTCGGCGTGGCGCCAATCGCAGCCAACCCTGCTTGAGCACAGGCATCGTCGAGTTGTGTACCGGGCGCCCCACTCACACCGATCCCACCGACAATCTCACCGCCCATCTCGATCGAGAATCCGCCACCCAGCATCAGCACCTGATCGTTCATCTTGCCAAGAGCTTGCAAGGTCGGCACCTTGTTGATCAGCTCTGCTAGCTCGGTCGTTGAACGGCGGAGACTCGCCGCGGTATAGGCCTTCTTCCTGCTGCTATCGACCGTATGGGGTCCAGCCCCATCGGCTCGGACCATGGCGCGAAGTACGCCAGCTCGATCCACGACTGACACGCTCACTCGATAGCCATCTTTGGCGCAGGCATCCAACGATGCCTGAATTGCCTTGCTGGCCAGCGAGAGCGGCAACACCGACTCTTTCGGTAATTCATCAGAAGCTGGAGCCGGATAAGGCATCAGCATCACGAACGCCGTTGCGATCATGAGCCCATACGCCATAGGCACAAAGCGTTTACGATGCAAATGACCGCATGCCATCGGTGTATCTCCCGATTAGATTAGAATAGAAAGAGAAATAACGCGGGGAGCGTACGAAGGCGTGAGAGAACTGTCAAGAGG
>JANNXZ010000251.1:0-22474 GCA_031409835.1 Nitrospirota bacterium | reverse complement strand
GACTCATGCACTCACCGGAGCCATCGTCGGCACCGGCTTGGTCGCCTTTACCGGAGAAGGGTTGATCTGGGGGGCGATTGGAAAAAAGATTGCCCTTCCCTTGTTACTCAGTCCCTTCCTCGCCTTGATTCTCTCCCTACTCATCCATCCGGCGGTTCGGGCACTTGCGAAAAAGTGGGATGGGACCTGCCTGTGCGTGATGCCGGCCTCCCGTGCATTGGTGGCCATCGATACGCATGGCGGCACCAGGACCCTGTATCAAGCCGCGAGTTTCAGCCAGCCAATTATGGCGGTACCATCGCAATGCGACCGCGCCGGCTTGCAAGGGCTGGTCGTGGGACTCGATACGATTCACTGGATCTCCAGCGGCCTTGCGTCGTTTGCCCGCGGCACGAACGATGCGCCGAAAATCGTCGCCATCCTCGTAATCGGCAGTTCGGCTGCCACGTGGCCCAGCGCCTCATCGCAGCTTATTGCTTTTGGTGGAATCGCCATGGCGATGGGGCTCGGCAGTTACCTTGGCGGCCTCCGCGTGACGGAAGTTCTCGCTGAGAAAGTAACGAAGATGAATCATGCGGAGGGGCTGTCTGCAAACCTGACGACATCGTCCCTGGTCCTCGCCTCCGGTTTTCTTGGATTACCGGTCTCGACCACCCATATCAGCAGTTCAGCCATTATCGGAATTGGCCTGCTCAAAGGCAGAAACAGCGTGCGCTGGTCGACCGTGCGTAACATGGTCCTGGCTTGGGTGGTGACGCTGCCGGCGTCGGCTCTCCTCGCTGGTGTCGCCTACCTCATACTCACCAGAATTCTCTAGCCTGTCTTGTTCACTTAGTCTGTCTGGTTTATTTGGTTTTTCTGGTTTGTTTGGTTAAACAAGACCAACCAGATGGACCAACCTGGAAATTATCGTGATTGCGTAGCTTCTAGGCACTCTGCTAAGGTGGCGCGGACAGAGACTCTTTACAATTATCTTCGGTAAAATATTTCGCATGGTCTGGGACCCCAAAGATCCTTGGAGTAAGAAAAGCGACCCGCTTGAGGATGCCCTCAGGCAGGCCCAATCGCAATTCAAGAATCTGCTGCCCTCATTCAATAATCTGATGCCTTCAAGCGGTTTCAGGAACATCGCTGTGGCAGGGCTCTTCATCTTTCTAGCCTGGAATAGTGCCTTTATCGTCTCCCCGGATGAGGAGGGCGTTGTCAAGCGATTCGGCGCCCCTGTGCGAACCGTGGGACCTGGCCCCCATATGAAAATCCCCTTCGTCGAAACTGTCCTGCAGCCAAAAGTCCAAAAGCTCCACCGTGTTGAGGTCGGATTCCGGACAGATCGGCAAGGTCGCCAGCAGATGCTGGCGCAAGAAGCCTTGATGCTCACCGGCGACATGAACATCTTGGCTATCCAATTCATCGTGCAATACAAGATTAAAGAGTCTGCGAACTATCTCTTTAACGTCGCGGAAATCCATGAGACGATCGGCAAGGCTGCCGAGGCCTCCATGCGGGAAGTGGTCGGCAAGGGCAAGATCGACGAGGCCTTGACGACCGGCAAAGCCCAGATCCAGCAGGATGCCCAGATACTCCTGCAATCTCTTCTCGACCAGTATCAGGGCGGCGTCCAGGTTGCAGCCGTCCAACTCCAGGACGTCAGTCCTCCCGAGGCTGTGGCGGCTGCGTTCAAGGATGTGACGAATGCGAAAGAAGATCGAGAAAAACTGATCAACCAGTCTCAGAGTTACCGCAACGACATTCTCCCCAAAGCCCAAGGAGAAGCTGCGCAGGTGGTGAACCAGTCCAAGGGTTACGCCCAGGCGCGACTGAATCGCGCCCAAGGTGAGGCCAACCGTTTTGTCGCGACCCTGAAAGAATACAATCAGGCGAAAGACATCATCAGCAAGCGGATCTATATAGAAACCATGGAAGAAATTCTGCCGAACGTTGAGAAAATCATCATTGATGGCAAGGCAGCCGATCGTATGCTTCCGTACCTTCCGCTCGATCGTCATAAACCCATGACCAGCACCGCCACTGAGGACCGTAAACCATGACCAAGCAGGGCTTTATCATTGCAGCGCTGGTGGTCGTCATCGGGTTGTTTTTCCTAGGGGCCTCACCACTCTTTGTCGTCGACATCACCCAGAATGCGATCGTGGTCCAGCTCGGAAAGCCTGTCCGTAATATCACAGAGCCTGGGCTCTATGTGAAAATGCCATTCATTCAAGAGGTCACTTACTTCGATAAGCGCCTGCTGGATTACGACACACAGGCACAAGATGTGATTACCCAAGACAAGAAGACCCTCCTTCTCGACAACTACGCCAAATGGCGCATTATCGACCCGCTAAAAGTTTACCAGAACTTTCAAACCCAACGGGGAGCGCTGCAACGGCTCAACGACATTATCTATTCTGAACTCCGAGTCGAACTCGGACGCCATGACCTTCTAGAAATTGTCGCGGATCACCGCGCCGAACTCATGAAAATCGTGACCCAGCGTTCGCATGAGAAAGCATCTGTGTACGGAATCGAGATTCAGGATGTGAGAATTAAGCGCGCCGACCTCCCTGAGCAGAATGAGAAGGCCGTGTTCTCCAGGATGCAAGCTGAGCGGGAACGGCAGGCGAAGCAATACCGCGCGGAAGGTGCTGAGGAAGCACAGAAAATCCGTTCAGAGGCGGAAAAGGATCGCGAGATTATTCTAGCTCAGGCGTACAAGGAATCGGAGGAACTTCGAGGCGCGGGAGATGCGAAGGCCTTTAAGGTCTATGCCGACGCCTACCGGCAGGATACTCATTTTTTTGAATTTACTCGCACAATGGAAGCCTACAAGAAAACCTTCAAAGATAAATCCACCCTGGTGATGAGTCCGGACTCGGAATTCCTCCACTACCTTAAGCAGCGCTAGCCTTCAAGACAGCCCCACAATCTCTCCCGTGCCTGGATCGATTCCGATCCGTTCCCCTGCCGGCTTCTTGGGCAACCCAGGCATGAGTTGAATGCCTGAACAAACCGCTGTCAGGAAGCCAGCCCCTGCAAGCATTCGCACCTCCTTGATCGGCAGCGTAAACCCAGATGGGCGCCCTTTCAACGCCGGATCATGTGATAGCGATAACGGCGTTTTAGCCATGCAGATAGGCAGCCGATCGAGCCCGAGCTGCTGCGCTACCTCGATATCTTGTTCAGCTTGTGCGTCGAACGATACGGACGAAGCCCCATACATTTGCGTGGCAATAGTCTGGATTTTCTTTTTGATCGGCCAGGCGACGTCATATAAATGATTGAACACGGACGTCTTCCCTGTAGCTCGCACCACTGCCTTCGCCAACTCTTCAGCCCCTGCGCCGCCATTGGCCCAATGAGTTGAGACCGCGGCATCCTCCGCACCAACCTCTCGGGACCGTTCTCTCACCCATTCTAGCTCAGCTACCGGATCATCAATGAACGCATTAACCGCCACCACCACAGGCACTCCATGAGCTTTCACGTTCGCAATATGCTGCTCCAAGTTCGCAAAGCCTCTTACCAATGCCTCCTGGTTAGGCCCGGTAAGCCCCGCCGGAAGCGGAGTTCCAACCTTGACCGCTCCTCCGCCACCATGAAGCTTGAGTGCGCGAAGGGTAGCGACAACCACGGCCGCTGCCGGCTTGAATCCTGAGAGACGGCACTTGATATTAAAAAATTTCTCTGCCCCGAGATCGCTTCCGAATCCAGCCTCCGTGACAACATAGTCTGCACAACGCAATGCGATGGCATCGGAAAGAATCGAGCAGTTCCCATGGGCGATATTGCCAAACGGGCCCGTATGCACAAACGCCGCAGTGCCTTCCAGCGTCTGAACCAAGTTCGGCAATAGTGCTTCTCTCAGCAAGACTGCCATGGACCCGGCACACCCAAGCTCTTCTGCCCGTACAGGCTTACCATCCGTTGTAAACCCAACGATGATCTGCCCGAGCCTCTGTCGCAGGTCGGCTTGACTCGATGCCAATGCGAGCATTGCCATGACTTCGGACGCTTCGGTAATGACAAACTGACCCCTGCGACCCGCCGTCCCTTCTCCCAGCGAGATCTGCCGCAATGCCCGATCGCTGACTCCCAATGTCCGTGGCCAGGTGATTCGACTTGGATCTACTTGAAGCGCATTCCCATGAAACAGGTGATTATCGACAAATGCCGACAAGAGATTGTGACTCGCGGATACAGCATGGGCGTCGCCAGTCAAATGGAGGTTGATTTCTTCCATCGGAAGAACTTGTGCCCTTCCTCCTCCTGTTCCTCCCCCTTTGATCCCAAACACCGGCCCCAATGAAGGTTGCCGAAGCGTGACGGCCGTTCGATGGCCGATGCGGGAAAGGCCCATGGCAAGCCCGATGGATGTTGTCGTCTTGCCTTCCCCTAGCGGGGTCGGATTGATGGCGGTTACGAGTACATACCTGCCGAGTGGTGCAGCATGAAGCCGCTCAAGCACATCAAGCGAAACCTTCGCTTTCAGCTTTCCGTATGGAGTAAGTTCACTGGCCTGGATGCCAAGTTGATCAGCAACATCCTGAATTGGACGCGCCTTCACTGATCGGTTGATCTCAATGTCTGTCATAGGTTGAGCAACGGCATGATCACTGCTACCGTATTGGCGCGGCAGTATAGCATAGGAAATTGAGTCGATTCTGCGAACGTTATTTGGATGGGAGGAGCGAGTGCTGTGGGCTTAGTGATTAACCAAGTCGGTTAATGATGAGCCGGTCGGGGAGCGGGAAATCTAACGAACTATTCGAGGATGTACTTTACTGGATCTAGCGCTTGGCCATTAACTTTGACCATGTAGTGCAAATGGGGCCCTGTGGCTAGTCCACTGCTGCCGACTAAAGCAATGACATCCCCGCGCTTCACACGTTGCCCTTCTTTGACTAGTGACTTGGCTAGGTGGCCATAGAGCGTTTCGATGCCGAACCCATGGTCGACCTTCACGAGAGTCCCCAGTTTAGGGTCGAAGCCGACTGCTGTGACTCGTCCTTGAGCGGGAGCCTGAACCGGCGCATTGGCAGCAGCTCCTATATCCAACCCATCATGCCAGGCAGGCTTTTCTGTAAATGGGGAAACTCTTGGTCCAAACCCAGAGGTCACCCACCCTTTCACTGGCCAAATGGATGGAGTTGCGGACCACCGAGAAGATTTCTTTTCTGCAGCTAAGGACAACTCTTGAAGTGATTGTTCCTGAATCGCGGCTTCTTTCGACAGCCAGTCTATACCATTCTTGATTGAGGCGATCCTCTCTTCCTCCGTGAGACCGCTTGAATCAGTAGATGAGCCAAGTTGGCCAGCTATACCACTCTGACTGGATTCCACTGAGCCGGGTTGCTGGCCCGCAGCGTCGCTCTTGAGGCTCTTCTCAGAAGTAGGAAGAGTATTGCCATCGGGAAGGGGAGAGTCCTCACCACCTCGCCCATTGGCCATATCCCCTGTTTTCTGACTCTCGATTCCCAACATGACTCGGAGTCGCTGATTGACCTCCTTCATGCTGATTAAACGTTTTTTCAAATCGTCGACAGCAGTAGAAAAGGCCTCCGTCTGCTCCCGTGCACTCATAGCTTCTGCACGGAACGTTGAGAGTTCCCAGACTTCGCCGGTTCTAATCACATAATGCGAGATGACGAAAATGTCGACCAAGGCAAAAATAGCTCCTACAATCAACAGCTTACTGACAAGCTTGCGAGGAAAGCTAAATCGCAGCGGCTTGGCTGTTGAACCACGAAAGATCACGACGGTATAGGCATCGCTATCTTCTGCGCCGTTCATTTGTCCCATGATCCTCACCCCCTGCTGATTGGGCTAGCCCGCTTCCTACAAAACTCTTGGCAAGTGTATCGATCCAGATAGCTTCAGTCAACCACTCATTTTTGTAATGAAAAAAGAACTCCCCTCCCCAACTAGAAGTGGGTCTCACTACACACCCACCCCATATATCGATCAAGGCCTATCTTAACCGGCAATGCGATAATCTCAGGAGTCTCATACGTGTGCATCGCCTTGATCGCTTTTTCGAGTGCACGATACCGAAGCTGCGTGGACTTCAATATAAGGAGAGCTTCTTGTGCCTTGACAACTTTTCCCTTCCAACGATAAATCGATTGGACTCCCGGGATGATGTTCGCACAGGCAGCCAGCTTCGTACTCACCATTTCTTTGCCAATCCTTACCGCTTCTTCTTGATTTTCCGCTGTGACCAAGATAACAAAGACCTGCTCTGCTGATTTCTTCAGAGGCGCGACCATCGTAAGACAACCTTTCTGCCCTGCAATGATCCCTACCATCTCTCTTGATAGAAATGGTAAAGCAATTCCTGGGCCTACTACGTATTACGTATACAAATGTAATGCTAACGTTACTTATCAATATCTTATGATTTTACTTTTAACAATCTAGCCCCTTGACAATTCCATTTCATGTCTAAATTGTGTTGCAATAAGCCAACATAAAGACAAGAGCTTATAAATGGGTGTACGTATTCGTACACCCATTTATCCTCTCAAGAAATTAATGGATGCGACCTTATCAGTTTTCTTCTCACGATCTCAGCGAAAGGCAGACTGAAAGCACTGTTAGGTTCATTGACAAGCTTTTCACCCCTCACATATTATGACCACCTCAATCAGGAGGGTACTTGATGGGCTTTGTCATTTCCCCAAAAGAACTGAAATCACGCCTTGATAAAGGTGACCAATTAGTACTGGTTGATGTGCGAGAGGAATGGGAATATTCCCTTGCGAAACTGGACGGCTCAATTCTTATTCCTCTCGGAACGCTCCCTCAATCACTCGCTCAGTTGACCCGCGACTCGGAAATTATTGCCATCTGCCACCATGGCATGAGAAGCGCCGATGCGACGAATTTTCTGCTTCAACAAGGATTCTCGAACGTGAAGAACTTGGTGGGAGGAATCGACGCCTGGTCTATCCAGGTGGATGGAGCCATCCCTCGATATTAACCGCCCATCAAAGCCTGTGATACACAGGCTCTCCTCCCTGCCTGAACAGCACAGTCGACTCTAGCTCATCTGCTCACGGAAATAGTCGACAGTGCGCTTGAGCCCCTCACTGAGTTCGGTTCTTGGCTCCCAGGACAATTCTTGACGAAGCTTGCCCGAATCAATCACACTCCGCGCCTGCTCGCCAGCTTTGGCTGGCCCATGAACTTCCTTGCATGCCGAATTCGTGTGGCTGACTAAAATCCTGAGCAAATCGTTGATGGAGGTTTCTTCCCCCATTCCTACATTATACGTCCCTTGTGTTTCCTGTCCCATCACCGCAAGGTTTGCCTCAACGACATCTTCGACATAGACGAAGTCTCGTGTTTGCCGTCCATTCCCGTTGACGATCGCTTGCTCGTTATTCAAGAGCTTCTGAATAAAGATCGCAACCACGCCGGCCTCTCCATCAGGGTCCTGACGTGGACCATACACATTGGCATAGCGGAGGCTCACTATTTGAAGTCCGCTCACTCGTTGATAGTAGGAGAGATACTGCTCCCCGCACAGCTTGCTAATACCGTAAGGCGACAGAGGCCTCGTGATATGGGACTCGGGGGCAGGATAGATCTCCTGCTCGCCATAGATGGCGCCACCGGAAGAGGAAAATACCACCTTTCGCACACCATGCCTGATCGCTTGCTGGAGTACATTCAGCGTCCCAAGGACATTCACCTGGGCATCGAAAACTGGGTCTTCCACGGATTTGCGGACGTCCATCTGTGCAGCAAGATGCATGACAATATTGGGCCGTTCGTTACGAAACACCCGTTCAAGTCGCCAACTCTGAATATCCAGTTTGCAGAAACGAGCGGCGCGATTGAGGTTTCGCCGTTTCCCCGTGGACAAATTGTCCACCACAACAACTTCATGCCCTTCTTGGACAAGACGATCGACCAAATGCGACCCGATAAAACCGGCACCTCCGGTTACGAGTACCTTCATACGTGCCCCCATCCCCAATGAATCCGTGTCATCATCTGTCCACCGCCCACTGATCAGACTATGAGCTCACGTTCAAAACCTACAAGAATTTCCCGATTCCCTTTCCGTCCTATCACGGGAGAATCGAGCACGCCTTTCAGCTGAAGCCCCAAATGAGCGGCACAGGCAATGACCTTCTCAGTCACCTCCCCACGCTGCGTATCATCTCGCACAATCCCCCCTCGCCCCACCTGCCCCTTACCAACTTCAAACTGTGGCTTCACCAACACCACGACCACTGCGGAGATGTTGAGCAGATGGACGACCGAAGGCAACACCAGCGTCAGAGAAATAAAGGACACGTCGATCACGGCCAGGTCGATCGGCTCAGGAACCGTTGCACGGTCAACATACCGAATATTAGTCCGTTCGAGCAAGACAACACGCGGATCTTTACGGAGCCTCCACTCAAACTGTCCATATCCTACATCGACGGCATAGATGCGGGTGGCTCCACGCTGCAACAAACAGTCGGTGAACCCACCGGTCGAACACCCGACATCCAAACCGATTGTCCCTTTCGGGTCAATATGAAAGGCATCAAGAGCTGCAGCCAGCTTGCCCCCCGATCGGCTGACGAACAACGCAGGGCGTACGATTTCGATCCGCGCATCCAGCGGCACCAGCTTCGCGGGCTTATCGACCATAATCCCATCCACTGATACTCCACCTGCCAGGACGGTTCTGACCGCAGCCTCACGGCTAGGCACCAAGCCCTGAGCGGCAAGCACACGATCCAACCGTTCTTTGTGAACACGTGGAAGGGAAGCCATATCGACTAGGGAAACCACTCATCGGGGCATGGATGGAAATAGAAGCCTGTACTCGGAACGCTAGGAGGACGGTTCATCGGCTGCGTCGTCTAGAGAGTAGGCGTGGATGCGTTTCTTGCCGTTCTTATCTTGCACGAGCACTTCTACTTTATGCTCGGCCTCTTCTAAAATCTTGAGACAATTCTTCGAGAGGCGAATGCCCTCTTCAAAGATCTTGAGCGACTCGTCGAGAGGAAGGTCGCTTTTTTCCAACTCACCAACAATGGCTTCCAACCGCGCCATTGCCTGTTCAAATTTCACCGCTGCCACAGTACGCCTCGCTATAAATAATTACTCAGTAGGAGCCCATTATACTCGGCCACACCGCGAATTCAAACTGAGGAATCGTCAAACACGCGCGTGACCGTACAACTCAACCGTCCGCTTGCCAATTGGGCCTCCAACTCCTGTCCAACCTCCACATCACTCGCTCGATGGAGAATCTGGCCAGCCGGAATCGTTTGTAGAATGCTATACCCACGTTCAAGAATCGCCAAAGGACTCAGGATATTGAGCTGCGCTAACGTGGCGTGAATCCGGTGACGATGCTGCGTCAGTACGACCTCCATCTGCCCTTCAAGACGCTTCGAGAGCTGCGGGATCGTCGCCAGCCCCTGCTTGATCACAAGAACAGGATTGAGACCGGATAGATCGCGCTGCGCCTCGTGAACTCGTTCACGCCCGGACGTGAGCAGACGTTGGAGTAGCTCGCGCACACGATCCACCATATCATCGGTCCGTTGCGCCGCATCCTGAAGGCGAAAACGCACATCCGTTACCCCTCGGATGGCGGCATCAAGCCGCTGCCGCTCGAAAGCACAATGCCGAAACATCACCTGCCCTGTGCGAGTCGTCAGCTCCCGTAATCGTTCCACGATCTCAGCCAACACCGGAACCACAGCCTCGGCAGCCGCAGATGGTGTCGGCGCTCGGAGATCGGCAGCAAAGTCGGCGAGCGTCACATCGACCTCATGCCCAACCGCCGACACCACTGGTACATGGGATGCGGCAATAGCACGCACCACGATCTCCTCGTTGAAACTCCAGAGATCTTCTAATGATCCTCCACCTCGCCCGACAATAATGACATCCACGAAGCTCAACTCATTTAAGGCATTTAGTGCCTCGGCAATTTGCTGCCCAGCACGCTCCCCCTGGACTTGAACCGGAGCGATAACAATATGGAGTGTCGGCCAGCGTCGCCGAAGAACGACAAGGATATCTCGAATGGCTGCACCAGTTAGTGACGTAACCACACCCACCGTCCGTGGAAATGCCGGGATCGATTTCTTTCTGCCCTGATCGAACAGTCCCTCCGCCGTCAATCGTTCTTTTAATTGCTCAAATGCGATTTGTAACGCACCGATTCCTTTCGGCTCCACCGTATCGAGTACAATCTGATACTCTCCGCGCGGTTCATAGACCGTGAGCCGTCCTCGCACGATCACCTGCATCCCCTCTTGCAAAGCAAAGCGAAGCCGTACGGCGCTAGATCTGAACAGCACCGCACGAATTTGGCTCGTCTTGTCCTTGAGAGTGCAATAGATGTGTCCCGATCCTGGGGCACGGAGATTGGAGAGTTCACCCTCCAAGTACACGTCGGAGAATTGTTCTTCGATTGAGGTGCGAAGCAGCCCCGTCAACTCCGAAACTGTTAACATTCGTTTCGGGGGGACGACGGGAGAGAAGAGATCGGGAAAACCGGGAGGGCTCGTGGCGAGTCTCCTTTAATCGATGATGCGAATTCGTTCGATCGACAACGCCTTACCAAGACGCGCATCAAGTTCAAGCAGGACCGCACAGAAGACTGATGGACCAGATGCCACCTCAAATCGCCGTGGCATCCCGGTCAGAAATTTTTCGATCGCTAGTTCTTTCTTCACCCCGATGACGGAATGGAGCGGACCGGTCATCCCAATATCCGTCAGATATGCGGTCCCCTTCGGAAGAATCTGATCATCAGCCGTTTGCACGTGTGTGTGGGTTCCGACTACAGCGACAACCTCTCCATCCAGATAGTGCCCCATTGCCATTTTCTCTGACGTGGCCTCCGCATGCATGTCGACAATCACGGAAACTGTTCGCTTCTTCAGCGCAGCTAATTCTTTTTTAGCCACCTGGAACGGACAGTCCAACGTCGGCATATAGGCCCGCCCCATCAACTGGAGAACACCGAGTTGCTCCCCGCCGGCCGACTCGACTACGACGCTCCCGTGACCCGGCACACCGCTCGGATAATTGGCCGGACGAAGGAGCCGTGGCTCCCGGGGAAAATAGTCGAGAATTTCTTTTTTATCCCAGGCATGATTCCCGGTCGTAATCACCGCAAGGCCGAGGTCGAATAACTCCTCTGCCAGCTCCGGCGTGATGCCAAACCCACCGGCCGCGTTCTCTCCATTCCCGATCACGATATCGATCTGCCGCTGGGCCACCAATTTGGGAACAGCCTTGGCCAACGCACGGCGCCCAGGCTCTCCAAAGATATCGCCGATGAAGAGAACCTTCACTTGGCGTACTCCACATACCGACTCTCACGAATCACCGTCACTCTAATCGTGCCTGGATAGGTCAGCTCTTGCTCAATTTTCTTCGCCAAATCCCGAGACAGTTGGAACGACTCAGCATCAGTAATGTCTTCCTGCCGAACGATGACGCGAATCTCCCGGCCTGCTTGAATAGCATAAGCCTTTTGTACCCCTTTGATCGTCGTGGCAAGCGACTCCAGTTTCTCCAGCCGCTTGACGTAGGTCTCCAAGGCCTCCCGTCTCGCCCCCGGCCTGGCCGCAGACAACGCTTCAGCCGCAGCAACCAACACCGATTCCGGACAGATCGGCTCCACTTGTTCGTGGTGCCCTGCAATGGCATTGACAATTTTCTCGCTCTCGCCGTACTTCTTCGCAATCTCAGCGCCCAGCATGGCATGCGGGCCTTCCTCTTCGTGGCTGACGGCTTTCCCGATATCGTGCAGGAGTGCACCACGCCTTGCTAACTTCACGTCGAGACCGAGCTCCGAAGCCATGATCCCGCAAATGTACGCGGCTTCACGCGAATGATAGAGATTGTTTTGCCCATAGCTGGTCCGGTACTTGAGCCGACCGAGCACCTTGATCAACTCTGGGTGAAAATCTGAAAGCCCCAACTCAAAGATGATTTTTTCGGCCTCGTCATACATAAGCTTATCGATATCGACTTTGACTTTCTCGACGATCTCCTCGATCCGCGTCGGGTGAATACGCCCGTCATGCATCAGCCGCTCAAGCGAAACCTTGGCAATCTCGCGACGCAGCGGATCGAAACCTGACACAATGACCGCTTCAGGCGTCTCATCGATAATCAGGTCGATCCCGGTTGCGGCTTCGATCGCACGGATATTGCGCCCTTCCCGCCCAATGATCCGCCCTTTCATCGCGTCGTTCGGAATCGGCACGACAGAAATCGTGGATTCGGAAACGTAATCACGCACCACCCGTTGAATCGAATTGGTAATGATCTCGCGCGCTTCCCGCTCCGCATTCTCCCGTGCCTCTTCTATCGTTCGCTTGGAATGCCCAGCGGCCTCGAGCCGCGCCTGGCTTTCCATTTCTTGAATGAGCTGCTTCTTTGCCTCCTCCGCCGTGATCCCCGCAACACGCTCTAATGCCTCACGGTGCTCCTTCTCCACTCGAGTACACGCGGCTTCTTTAGTCTGCAGCTTCTCTTCTCGCTTCGCGAGGTCTTGATCTCGTTTCTGGACCTCGCTATCCCGCTTGTCTATTACACTGATTCGTTTCTCGATGGTTTCATCCCGCTGAATCAAACGTTTTTCGACAGTCGCAAACTCAGCCATCTTGACCTTCTGGTCCTTCTCCAGCTCCTCTTTCGATTGAAACAGAAGATCTTTTGCTTCCAGCTTCGCTTCTTTGACAATATTTTCCGCTTCCCGCTGGGCGTTCTGAATCGCCTGTCGGGCTTGCTCCTCTTCCTGTGCCTTCTTCGTGGCGCCCGATGATCGGCGGATGAATTCAAAGAGGCCGATTCCGAGCAGGCCTCCGATGAGTCCTGTTAACAGATAGGCAATAATTGAGGTTGACATGTCGCCTCCCCCTTACAGTCGCGAGACGAGAAGAATCCTGCTTCTCAGCCTCATTTGATACAAGGTTATCCGACGATCTTGAGCGTGACGGGGGCGCACTGGAAAGATGCGGGGCTAGAAGAGGACGGCCTGAAACACGGTCTATCGACCTACTCCGAGTACGGACTCGACGGGAATGGATGCCTTGTTGGATTGAGATGACGGGTCTGCCCTGTGCTGGATAGATCCCACGAAGCCCCTCGACGTCGGTACGGTCTCGTTTGAATGAGAGGATTCAGTATGCGAACCGGAAGCAATTCCTGGCTATTTCCGCAAACTGCACTCCCCGACGACAGAATAAACTCCATGGCCTTATCCAATATCTCTACGAGGTTATACATGAGGTGAACGAACCCTCGTGCACATTCTAACTGCCTCAATCTCACAAGTATCAAGAACCCACATCCATTCCGCTGTGACTGCATCGTATCCCCGGATCACTAAACCGGTTCGAGCATGACCTATTCATATCCCTGTAGTATTATCCACTACATCCCGGCACACGGACTACGATAACAAAGGGGGGCACCCTTTGCAAGTTGAATCTAGCGAAAGAGCGAGGTCGGAACCTGCTCCTCGATCGATTCCATGAGCGAGTTCATCCGTCGCTCGACATCCGCCTCACCCTGCGCACGCTTCCGTTCAAGTTCAAACAACTGATGGGCCAAATTGAGGGCAGTCAGCACGGCGAGCTTGGACGGAGTCGTCGTATTCATCCCTTCCGCGAGACTGCGCATTTGGCTATCTACAAAGCTTGCAAGGCGACGGACATCGCCCTCGTCTGCCTCGCCACGAATCGCGTATCGCTGGCCATAAATTTCCACGTCAACGGTCTTAGTCAAAGGCCACCTCCTTGCGTTCTTCAAGGCACTCCAATAACTCGATGTCACCGAGGACTCTTTCTATGCGAGACTTGATATCGACACGCTCTTGCTCCCACCGTCGATTCGCATCATCTTTCTCCGCAAGTCGTTGCCGAACGACCTTTAATTCCTCTTCAGTCGATGCATTCTTTTTCTTCAGCTCTTGAACAAGCTTCACCAGATCCCTAATACGACTTTCGAGTGCATCCAAACGATCGAGTGCCATGCTCTCGCTCTCTTCCCTAAGAAGCCCCTACAGGTTGTGGCGCACTATAGAAACTTGTCTAGATCTTGTCAAGAAATAGCCATCAGGAGGCCTTGTCTAGCCGTATGTATTCCCGGTAGCTTCGCAGTACACGCTTCACATACTGCCGCGTCTCCGAATAGGGGATTAATTCGATGAACTCATCTTGGCTTCGTCCAGGATGCAGCACAATCCAGCTTCCAACAACCACTGGCCCTGCATTGTATGAGGCAATGGTGAACGCAATGTTTCCTGAAAATTGTTCGAGCAACTGTTCGACATAGTGGACGCCGATTTGAATATTGGTCTCTTGATCGAAGAGATCATCCCGTCCGACCGCAGAAAGCCCGAGTCGCTGAGCCACAGCATTAGCGGTTCCCGGCATCACCTGCATCAGGCCAATCGCACCGACCCGAGACACAGCCTGCCGATCGTACTGACTCTCTTCTCGAATGATCGCCGCCACCAAATAGGGATCGACACCGGCTACACCTTGGCCCTTGATCGTGGGAAGGAGGCCTGTCGGATAGGCCACCTTCCACAGCGACGGATCGACGATGCCGCCGGTTCGCTCCAACTTATCGCGGAATCTGGCCCTCGCGAGTCGGAGCGCATGGTGGTAGGCTCCCACCTCGTTCAACATCGCCGCAAGGGCCATGAGGACGTCGGGATCTCGGCTATAGCGATCGGTCAACCCCGCCAACTCCCGCGCAGCATCCGAATCCAACCCCAGCGTCTTGAGCTCAATGGCTCGACGGTATGCCGACTGCTGCCCGATTTCGTCCCTGGCAATCGACAAGCGTTTAGCCTCACCATTCGCAGGCGTGCCACCGTTCACCTGAACGGTCGACGAAGTCGGTTCTACGGCAAGGGGCTCCGATAACGTGCTATCGATTCGTTCGCGAGCCAGCTGGCAATAGTAGGTATAGACGTATCGCTGGCAGAGTTGCACATACAGATCACGAGCATGGGGCTGCTGGCTTAATTCAGCCGCGCGCCCCATCCAATAGAGAGCCTGTGGCTCAAAATCGTAGTCGTGCTGATCGGCGAGTAGACGGAGTTCATCTACCACCTCGCGATAGCGCGCCATACGATAATACACCCAACCGACGCGCCACCGTGCCTCAGCGCGCTGGGACACCGGCTCTCCAACCTTTGCCACCTGCCGATACCGCACAATCGCGTCGTCAAAGCGTCCCTGATCCTCCAGCCACATCCCCGCGAACAGGGTAATCTGGCCCTTCTGCTCCGCAGAGAGCGAAGACGTCGGCAACGTACGGGCGAAATCTAACAGCTTGTCTCCCTGCCCTTGTCGAAGATAGACACGAGCCAGCCAGACCGACGCTTCATAGGATTCCATTCCCCCGTCTTTCACCAAAGCATGGAACGTCTCTCGGGCATCGTCATACTGTTTCAGCCGTACCTGCGCGATCCCGAGCTTCAACTTTGCCTCGGCACGCCGGGGCGACTTCAGATCAGCCGCAAGGAACTTTCGAAGTTCCACGATCGCCTCAGCATGGAAAGATTGTCCAAGGTACGCCTGAGCCCTGGCAAGCCGCTCGCTCGACTGAACGACCCAAGACTCACTACCAAGATTCGAGACCAGTAGTGCTTCCGCTTCTTTCGCTTCTGCGCTGTACGCAAACCGAACCCAGAGCTGCATCAATGTCTCACGGCCTTCCCGTATATTGTTGGCTCGAAACTGGCAGGCACTTCTTCGAAGAAGAGCCAGGGGAGTCCCTGGCTCCTTATCACTCAGTTCCAACGCTTTGCCAAACCATGCCGTCGCTTCTGGACAACTCGACGCCTGATACCACGCTTCCCCTGCTCGATAGGCAGCCTTGGTCAGCAGAAAGGAGTCAGGCACCGCCTGCCGAATACTCTCGAACATGTCTGCCGCCTGTTTGGCATTCCCAAGATTCAACAAGGCTTCCCCCATCCATAGTCGGATATAGTCATCCAAGACGGGAAAGTCTTGCTGTGCCACACGAAGAAATTGAATCGCCGCGGCAGGATTCCGATCGAGGGACAACACTCCAGACAACAATCCTGCGCGTTTGGCCCAGACTGTGGCAGGGAATCGCTCTATTAGACGTTGCAGCCGATCGAGCTTGAGCAACAAGACTTGCTCTTTATTGAGAGCCTTGCCGAGCCGTTCCTTCGGCAAGGCTGCGGTCTGAAAACAGTCTTCCGCCTTCTCACAAGCGTCGCCGCCACTCAACATCGACGGAGAAGAAGAGTCGGCGGACGCCTGGTCGGAAGGCAGGGCAAACCAACAGAGTCCAACGGACATGGCGAGCAGCAAGTTTCGCATGCCACGTTTATGCAGAGAGTCGCGCACCAGTCGTCTCCTTTTCGATCTGTACCATATATAGCAGTGTGCCTCTTTTGTTGCCAGCAACGCCGCGTGATTTCTGTACCTTGTACCACTTTTTGAGGCTGTGGTAGGCTGCCCTCATGCGGCAGAAAAAAGACGCCCTCCCATCACACACAGCCCCCACGAACCTCCTGGCCCTTGATGAAAAATGGATGGGCCAGCTCGTGCAGCAATTCGGATGGCCCCGATACCGGACCGGTCAGATTTTGCGCTGGCTCTATCAACGTCGTGCCAAAGATATCGACCAGATGACGGACCTCGGCCAGTCGGAACGAATAGCGCTGGCTTCACAAGCCACGATTCAGCGCGCCGCAGGCTGCACGATCTTCCGTTCGGTCGATCACACGAGAAAGCTCATACTCACGCTCAGCGATGGACTCACCGTTGAAACAGTACTGATTCCCGATGAAGACCGTTTAACCCTCTGTGTGTCGACACAGGTTGGCTGTACCTTGGATTGCGGATTCTGCCTGACCGGCACGATGGGGTTGAAACGCAACTTGAAGCCACATGAAATCATGGAGCAGGTGTTGACTGCCCAGGATCGCCTCGACCCTAGTGAGCGGATTACCAACCTCGTCTTTATGGGAATGGGCGAACCCTTGGCCAACATGGAGGCCTTGTCAGAGTCCATCCGGCGGCTCACCAACAAGCCGTGGGGGCTCGGATGGTCGCCGAGACGCATTACGGTCTCGACTGCCGGCCTGGCAGCACGATTGAAAGATATTGCGCCTCTCGGCGTCAATCTGGCCATCTCGCTGAATGCCACAACGGACGACCAGCGCGCCAACCTGATGCCGGCTGTCAATGGAATCGCCTCGCTCAAAACGTTGCTCGCCGCCTGCCGCCGTTATCCCTTGCCACCGACTCGACGTCTCACGTTCGAGTACGTGCTGCTGGCCGGGGTAAACGATCACGCCGACGATGCGCGCCGCCTCGCCAAGCTCGTCCGCGGAATCGCATGCAAAATCAATTTGATTCCGTTCAATGAATTTCCCGGGAACCCCTTCCGCCGCCCTACGGAACGCAGCATTTCTACCTTTCAAGCCATCGTGCGACAAGCGGGCCTCGATGTGTTCGTCCGTAAGAGCCGTGGACGCGATGTCCTCGGCGCCTGCGGCCAATTGGGCAACCTTTCACCTGAGTACGCAGAACGTGCCTTGACACAAATCGAATCCCGTTGCTAGCATGCATGGTGCGCACCGCCCAAACATGACCTGGCTGTACTCTCGATACATCATGCGAATCTCATGGTTGGCTGCGGTGAGCGGCCTCGTCTTCGCGTTCGCATCGCCCGCCTTCGCAACGGAACCTCGTGAATTCATCCTCTCCAATGGGATGAAAGTTCTATTAGTCGAAGTTCCCAAAGCTCCGGTTGCGACCGTCCAAGTCTGGTACAAAGTCGGCTCACGCAACGAAGTCATGGGCCGCGCGGGCCTCTCCCATATGCTGGAACATATGATGTTCAAAGGCACCGCCAAATACCCTAAAGGCGCCTTTTCCCGTCTCATTCGCAAGAACGGCGGGATGGACAACGCCTTCACGAGCCAAGACTTTACCGCCTACTTCGAAAATCTTGCAGCCGACCGCGTCGAGCTGGCACTGGAACTCGAAGCCGATCGCATGCAAGGACTCCTGCTCGACAGGCAAGAATTGACGACGGAGCGAGAAGTCGTGAAAGAAGAGCGCCGCCTGCGCACGGAAGACGACCCACAAGGCGCGCTCGTGGAGGCGCTTTTCGCGCAAGCCTATCTGAGCCACCCGTACCATTGGCCGGTGATCGGCTGGTTCGGCGACTTGGATGCCATGACGCTCGATGACTTGCAGCGGCATTACGATACCTATTACTCGCCCAACAACGCCACTCTCGTCGTAGTGGGCGACATCAAAGCCGACAGCCTACTCCCCACGATCACACAACTCTTCGAACCGATCCCGCGAGGACCGGAGCCCAAGTCGATCGTCACCATGGAACCGGAACAAAAAGGTGAACGTCGCTTCCTCCTCAAGCGGGATGCGCAAGTCCCATTCGTCATGATGGGCTATCGTGTGCCGAATTTTACGAGCGAAGACTCGTACGCGCTCGACATTCTGGATTCGATTCTCTCGCATGGGAAAAGTTCGCGCCTGTACCAGAGTCTTGTATACGAACAAAAATCGGCACTGGCAGTCGGAGCAGAATATAGCTTGTTGCAAGCCGATCCAGGCCTTTTCTACTTCTATGCCCTCGTGAGCCCAGGCCAAAAACCGGAATCGGTCGAGGACGCCCTTCATCAAGAGATCAAACGCCTCCAGGCCGATCCGCCGACTGAGCAAGAACTCCAACGGGCAAAGAATCAGGTTGAAGCCACCCATGTCTTCGAACAGGACTCCAACTTCCGGCATGCCATGTTGCTCGGACAAGCTGAATCCATCGGCGCCGGATGGCGGAAAATCGACCAGTTTGTCGAACGAATCCGTGCGGTGACGACCAAAGATATTCAGCGTGTCGCCCGCCAATACTTGACGGAAGATAATCGAACCGTCGGCACACTGATTCCTATACCTCCCAAACAACCAGAGACGCCCTCCACCACCGCGCAACCGGGAAAGCCTTAGTCATGGCGACTACGAGACACCCTGTCGCACCGCGACGACAGGCAATTCTGACCCTCGTGATGGCACTCTGCGCCTTGCTCTTGGCAAGCGGGTCCGGTACGGCGGCAGAGATCGCGCCGACGAAATTCGTGACGACAAACGGCATCACCGTGCTCATCCTTGAACAACATTTCCTTCCCATCGTTGAAATTCACGCGCTGATCAAAACGGGCTCGGCGCAAGACCCTTCCGACAAAGCCGGGCTTGCGAACCTCGTCGCCAGTCTCCTCGACGAAGGAACGACCACACGCACGTCAAAACAGCAAGCAGAGCAAATCGATTTCGTCGGCGGAGCCTTGGAAGCCAAAGCCTCGGAAGATTTCACCACGGCCTCCGCCCGTGTGCTCAGAAAAGACGTCGACCTCGGCTTTACTCTGCTCGCGGACATGCTCCAACGCCCCGCGTTTCATAAGCAGGAATTCGAACGGATTCGCACCCAACTCCTGGGCGAAATGGCCAGCGACAACGACGACCCAGGCCATATCGCCATGAAGGCGTTCAATCAGCTCGTCTTTCACGGACACCCCTACCGTTGGCCCGTCAATGGAACGGAGGAGACACTCAGCAAAGTCACCCTAGCCGACGTACAGGCCTTCTACGGACGGGAGTATTCCCCCTCCCAAACCATCTTGACCATCGTCGGCGATATCACCCTTGAGCAAGCCACTGCGCTCGTACAAACCCATTTCGGGGCCTGGAAGAAAGGGGCCGCGACAGCGCGAAATACGAAAAAGCCCTCGCCGGTTGAACGGAGAACGGTCCAACTCATCGAGAAAGATCTCACCCAATCCACAATTGTACTTGGTCATGGAGGCCTTTCTCGTGCGCACCCGGATTTCTATTCCGTCACGGTAATGAATTACATCCTGGGAGCCGGTGGATTTTCTTCCCGCTTGATGGATTCGATTCGCGACAAGCAGGGGTTGGCCTATGGGATCATGAGCCACTTCGACGCACGACTGATGCCCGGTTCATTCTGGGTCAACCTCCAAACCAAGACAGAGACAACGAATCAAGCCATCACCGGCGTCCTGTCAGAAATCAAATCCATTCGTGATACCCCGGTGTCCGACCAGGAACTGGCTGAGGCCAAATCATTCTTGATGGGCAGCTTCCCGCTACGATTCGATTCCACCGCAAAACTCGCGCAGGTGCTCGCCCAAGTGGAACTCTATGGTTTGGGGTTCGAATACTTTACGCAATACCCAAACTGGATAGACCGGGTCACAAAGGAAGACGTACAGCGCGTCGCCAAACAGTACCTAGACCCCAAAAAGTATGCCTTAGTGGTGGTAGGCAACCTCGCCAAAGCGAAGGTCAAGCACTAGCAGGAGGCTCAAAAAGTCCGCCAGCGGCGTTCTCGCATCGCTCAGAGGCTCAACGTACCGAAGCGTACGCCTCGCCTCTTCGCTCGCTGCGGCCTTGCTGAACGACCTTTTTGAGCATCCTGCGTGGTATTCTCCTATTGCTCAAGATGTGCAGGTCAGTGACGTGCTCGCACGCATACAAATTTTTTCCACGGCCTGTTGGGCGAACACTAAGGGTAGGAATTCATGATGACCGAATCCCTCCACGACAAACTCAAGACACTCCGCCAGGTCATCCTGGACATGCAGTCCGTCCTGGTCGCCTACTCCGGCGGGATCGACAGCACCGTCGTTCTGAAAATCGCCCATGAACAACTCGGCAATCACGCACTGGGCGTTACCGCTGTGTCACCGACGTTTCCCACGATCGAACTCGACGGCGCAAAGCAGGTGGCCTCAGAGATCGGCGCACGGCATGAACTGGTCCACACCGATCAACTGGATATTCCAGCTTTCGTACAGAACGATGCAACCCGTTGCTTCCATTGCAAGACCGATCTCTATCAATTGCTGGACGGGTTGCGCGAACCACGCGCGAGCCGGTGGGTTGCGGACGGGACGAATCTCGACGATCTCGGAGACGATCGGCCAGGAATCAAAGCGGCGCGCGAGTGGGGAGTTCGAAGCCCGCTGGTCGAAGCCTCCCTCTCGAAGTCCGATGTGCGGGCGCTTGCCCAGGTCTTGGGACTCTCAAATTGGGATAAGCCGGCCGCTGCCTGCCTCTCTTCCAGAATCCCTCGCGGTGTCCCGATTACGATCGAAAAGCTCCGCCGTGTGGAGGAGGCAGAAGAGATTCTACAGGCTGAGGGATTCCGCCATGTGCGTGTACGGGAGCACGGTGAAGTGGCCAGAATCGAGGTCGGAGCAACGGAATTTTCCCGGCTGAACCAGCCGGACCTGCGCGCGCGCATCAGCGCCCGCCTCCGCAAGGTTGGGTTTCGCTTCGTCTGTGTGGATTTGGAAGGATACAGACCGGGCGGGGTCAGCCTAAGCTGACCCCGCCCGGTTCAAGAATTATCGTTGGTAGGATTTTGACAGCGCCTCGAGTGCCTCGTCTGCAAATTTTCGGTGGTCTGCCTCATTCAGACTTCGCTGCACGACTTTCTCCGCAACCATCAAGGCCAGATCGGTCGTTTGGGCGCGAATATCCTGAATCGCCTTGCGACGTTCATGATCGATCTCACGCGTCGCATCACCTTTGATCCGCTCGGCTTCGACCGTCATCCGTTGCTCATTTTCCTCCATGAGCCGCTGAGCCCGCTCCTTTGCGGCAGCCAAAATTCCGTCCGCCTCTTTTGCAGCCATGTTTAGCTTGGCTTCGTATTCCTTGAGCTTCCGTTCGGCCTCAGACCGGTGATGCTCAGCTTGATCGAGACTGTCCTTAATTTTCTTTTCCCGTTCTTCCAACATGCTCAAGATGCCGGGAAAGGCAAACTTGTAGAGCACAAAAAAGAGAATCGTGAACGACACGACTTCCCAGAAAATCAGAGAAGAAAAAAAATGAGATTCAAACTGCGGCATAGTTCACATCAGAAAGGCCAAGATAGAGGCTGAGGTAAAGATTGAGATACTTCCCTCGCCTGGACCTAGACCTAAGCCTGCTCCTACTTGCGAAAGCCCATGATGATGAACGCAATGACCAGGCCATACAGCGCAATGGCTTCCACCAGTGCGAACCCGATCCACATATACTTTGTGACGCGGCCTTCTGCTTCCGGCTGGCGCCCCACCACTTCAATCATCTTCCCGAAGATGTAGCCGATCCCTACGCCGGCCCCTGCAAACCCTGCTGCGGCGCACCCCATGCCTATCAACCCTGCTGCTGCTGAATCCATTGTGTGTCTATCCTCCTTTTAATGAAAACTCAATACAATCCCGAACTGGCTGCTCAACATGTCCTCCGACAAGGCCGCAAGGAACGAACACCCTGAGGCGTACGGCTTGTGTACGTCGAAGAATGGACGGCGACTGAGAACGCTGCTGGAGAGCATTTTCGGCAGCCTGTCAGTGCGCATGGCCATCATCGCCATGCAAATGAAATGCGTCCCCTAAATAGACGCA
>JANNXZ010000250.1:0-1940 GCA_031409835.1 Nitrospirota bacterium | reverse complement strand
TCGGACCAAGCCGTCCATTGGTGACTGGGATTACAAATTGGGCTCTTATCCAAGCTGGCGCAGCCTGCCAGAGCGGCCAAGCTTGTAGCCAGGATGGCGGTTTTGAATGCTCGCATAATGATGTTCCCCTTCCGGATTGCGCGGGTTATCTATCCTCTGAGTCTTTCCACTCCCGCATCGTGGAAGGTCTCGTGGCCATGTCGGACAGGCTCCTACTGGCGGCCTTTCAGCGCGTCGCGGATTTCCATCAATAATTTCTCTTCGTTGGTCGGCCCTGCCGGTGGTGGCGGAGGCGCCGCAGGCGCTTCTCTCTTGAAGCGATTCATCTGCTTGACGAACATGAAGATCACGAACGCAACGATGATGAAATCGAATATGGTTTGTAGAAACACCCCGTAGTTGAGCGTCGGGGCTCCCGCGGCTTTCGCGGCTGCGAGAGATGGTTGAGCGGCACCCGAGAGATTGAGAAACAGGCCCGTGAAGTCGACGCCTCCCAAGAGCAGGCCGATCGGCGGCATCAGCACGTCGCTGACCAGTGAGGAGACAATTTTTCCGAAGGCTCCACCGATAATGACACCGATCGCCATGTCGAGCACGTTGCCCTTCATGGCGAACTCTTTAAACTCTTTCAGCATAGATCCTCCTTTTGAGGATTAGGGTGTACTGCAATTGCTACCCGTTACCGCCGGGACTACCGTTTCATGGTCGTATCGAAGTTGTATCCAAGGGTTGCGAGGTACAAGTTGTCCGTATCCCCGGTGCCAAGCGCCGGAGTTTTGTTGTATCGCGTGGTCACTTGGAAGCCGCTTGAAAATCCGTTCCAAATCTTGAATCGCACGCCGTTATCCATCGTGAGAAAGAAATCCGATGAATTCTGAAGAGAGGGAAAAATTTCGTTGTAGTGGTACAGCGTGATGCGATCGTCCAAAAGCGGCCAGTTCCACTTCATGGACACGCGAGCGCGAAGACTCGACTTGTCGTTTGCCGTGCGGAAATCTTCATTGAAGAAGGCGACGCCGGCTTCCGAGTAGAACGTCATATCTTTGAGGATGCCGGAGAAGTCTCCCCGTTCGATGAATTGATAGCCGGGTCCGGTGGCGAGGGAGGTTCGCATCTTCAGGTCTTGGAAGTAATCGTTTTCGAAGTAGGCGGAGGCGAACCAGTAGAACCGTTTGGTCAGAAAGAAGTCGAGCTTGATCGTCCCTCGCGCGTTTCGAGCCACAAGAGTATTGTCGTTCTCCCCGTAGACGTAACGGCCGTTCATCGAGAGCCGGAGCTGTTCACTCCGTGCCACGAAATCTCCCAGCAAGCTGGCATTGCGCAAGTGGCTGTTTCCGGTCGTTTGGGAGTAGGCGCCCACGACACTGCATGAGTAGATGACCGGGGACTGAACGACAGGATTCATTGAAGTCACGGAGCCCATCGGAACCTCCATCATGCCTTTCAAGGGTTCCGCCTGCACATTCAACGTTCCATTCGGTCCTGCTGTGGCGGTCCCCATAATCACGGACCCTTCCTTCAGATGGAAGGGGATTGGGTGATTCACAGACAGTGTTGCCACGTCATTCCAGTTCACTTTCAGCAAGTTGTCGGGGCTGGCAGGCGTCTTGATTTGCAGCACGCCGCCGACCATTTCGATAACTTCTCCGTAAATGATGCTGCCATTTTTCAACGTCACGACATCGGAGGCGGTCGGTGCGGCCGGTGCAGTTGGAGCGACATCTTGAGCATGGATTTCCGTGGACAATAGCCCCCCCATTAAACACCCAGCTATTGCTATTGCGAACCCACAGAGAACTTTCTTCATCGAACCCTCCTTCTAGATGCGTGAATGTCCATTATTCCATCTCCCAGGCTCATCAGAATGCGTTGAGAGCCGTCGGGCTATTCAGCCCTATGAAATATCGCAAGTGTATAGCTCAATTTATTGGGGGGGGGGG
>JANNXZ010000249.1:0-4490 GCA_031409835.1 Nitrospirota bacterium | reverse complement strand
ATCCAATGTCATGCCGGCTTTCAGGATCACATAGGGACGACCGGTTGTCACCCAGTGGAGGTACGCGCGATTCAACTGCGCCGCTTCCTCTTGTGCAATACCCGTCGTCACCGTGATCCCGGCCCGGCGCAAAGCGGCAATCCCTCGTCCTTTAACCGATGGATTAGGATCGACCATCGCCACCACCACTTGTCGCACACCGGATTGAATCACTGCCGGCACGCAAGGTGGGGTTCGTTTGAGAAGGTGGCAGCAGGGTTCGAGCGTGACGTAGAGAATCGCGCCATTGGCGCGTGGCCCTGCTTGCTTGAGTGCAAGAATTTCTGCGTGAGGTTGCCCTGGACCCTGGTGATACCCACGGCCCACGATGCGGCCGTTTTTGACCACGAGGGCGCCGACCATGGGGTTTGGGCTGGTCTTGCCACGGCCATTCGCCGCGAGACGAAGCGCCAGGTTCATGAAGTGGCGGTGCGGTGTGGTAGCAGTCACCGTTTCTTGCGCGTGACGCGCGATCGGCTGCGAGGTCGCGGAGCCGACTTCGTCTTCGTGGTCTTCATCGTTACCTTCTTCGCTTTCGCACGAGACCCTGACACCTTGCGTGCGGGGAGGGAACCGCTCGACCCGGCTTCGGCCAAGGCTCCATGGGCTGCCGCAAGGCGCGCAATGGGGACACGATAGGGCGAACAGCTCACGTAGTCCAATCCGAGTTCATGGCAGAACTCCACGGAACTGGGATCGCCGCCGTGCTCACCGCAGATGCCGAGCTTAATCCCAGGGCGGGTTTTCCGGCCTCCGGCGATAGCCTGCTTCATCAAGGCTCCCACCCCCTCCCGATCGAGTACTGCGAAGGGGTCGGATTCCAGAACGTTCGCCGTTCGGTAAAAATCAATGAACTTCGCGGCATCATCGCGTGAGAAACCGAACGTGGTCTGGGTGAGATCGTTCGTTCCAAATGAAAAGAACTCAGCTTCTGTCGCAATACGATCGGCCGTCACGGCAGCGCGCGGCAGTTCAATCATCGTGCCCACGAGATAGGAGAGCTTCACGTTATACCGCTTCATCGTCTCCTGCGCCACCTCGCGGATCAAATCCTTCTGCGCCTTCATTTCCGAGACCATTCCCACCAGCGGGATCATGATCTCCGGAACGATCTTCTTCCCTTCCTTCGCCAGCTCGCATGCGGCTTCCATGATGGCCCGAGCCTGCATACGAGTAATCTCCGGCATGGTAATCCCGAGCCGGCAGCCACGTAACCCGAGCATAGGATTGAACTCGTGGAGCTCCTCGACGCGGGCCAGCAACCGACGTTTTTCTTCGAGCCTGGCGCCGTCGCGCCCGGTCAGCTCCAACTGCGCGATCTCCACCATCAACTCTTCACGCTTCGGCAGAAATTCGTGCAACGGCGGATCGAGCAGACGAATGGTGACCGGATAGCCCGCCATCTCGCGATAGAGCCCGATAAAATCCTGTTTTTGCAGCGGCAAGAGCTGATCGAGAAACTTTTCCCGCTCTTCTTTGGTCCGCGCCAAGATCATCTTCTGCATGATCGGGATGCGATCCTCGGCAAAGAACATATGCTCCGTCCGACAGAGGCCGATCCCTTCCGCACCGAATCCACGCGCGATCTTCGCCTGATCCGGCACGTCCGCATTCGCGCGGACGCGAAGCGTCCGCACGCGGTCGGCCCATGACAGAATCAATGCAAACCGCTGGTACTTGTCCGACTTCTTCGCATCCAACTTGCCCTGGATCACTTGAATGATTTCAGATTCGACGACGGGAAGATCCCCCTCATACACATTGCCGGTCGAACCATTGATCGAAAGATAGTCCCCCTCTCGGAACACTTTGGCTCCAATGCGAACGGACTGGCCATCCAGGACTTCGACCGACTCACAACCGGCCACGCAGACCTTGCCCATTTGTCGGGCAACCACCGCTGCATGGGACGTCATCCCTCCACGCGCCGTCAAGAATCCCTCCGCCGCGTGCATCCCGTGAATATCGTCAGGGCTGGTTTCCTGTCTGACCAATACCACGCGGGTACCAGCCGCCTTCATCGTCACAGCCCGATCGGGAGTGAGGGCGATCTTCCCGGCTGCCGCGCCAGGACCGGCTGGGAGGCCTTTGCCAAGCGGATTGGATTTAGACTCTTCATTCGTATCGAAAATCGGATAGAGATATTGCGACAACTGCTCCGGCCCGATCCTTTGTACTGCTTCCCGGTTCGAAATCAGGCCTTCTCTGACCATGTCGACTGCGATCTTTACCGCGGCAATACCAGTCCGTTTACCGACCCTGGTTTGCAGCATGTAGAGCTTGCCCTCCTGGATCGTAAACTCCAAATCGAGCATATCCCGGTAATGTTTTTCGAGCTTCTTGTACGTGTGCTCCAGTTCCTTGTACGCCTCCGGCACATTCTTCGCGAGCGCACTCATCGGAAGCGGAGTCCTGATGCCGGCCACCACATCCTCGCCTTGAGCATTCATCAAGCACTCGCCAAAAAAGTGCTTGTCACCGGTGGCCGGATTGCGCGTGAACGCCACTCCGGTGCCGCTCGTTTCCCCCATATTCCCAAATACCATCGCCACCACGTTGATGGCCGTGCCCCACGAGTCCGGAATCCCATAGAGACGCCGATAGGTGACGGCACGCGCCCCGAACCAGGACGAAAAAACGGCGCTGACGGCCAAGCGAAGCTGTTCGAGCGGCTCATCGGGAAAGTCTTTCTTCGTTTCTTCCTTGATAAGCGTCTTAAAGCTGGACACCAATTCTCGGAGATGCCTTGCATCGAGATGGGTCTCGTGCGTCACACCCACCTCGGTCTTTTTGTGCTTGAGAATCGCCTCGAAATGTTCGCGCGGTACGCCCATGACAATGCTGCCGTACATGGACACAAAGCGCCGATAGCTATCCTGGGCAAACCGATCGTTGCGTGTTTTCGCCGCCAGTCCCTCGACCGTCTTGGTCGTCAGACCGACATTCAGCACCGTGTCCATCATGCCAGGCATTGAAGCCCTGGCGCCGGATCGAACTGAAACCAGCAGCGGCCGCTCTGGATCGCCGAATCCCATGCCCATCGACCGCTCGACCCGCTTGAGCGATTTCAACGCGGCGTCCCACATGCCGGGAGGATACTGTTTTCCGCTCTTGTAATATTCGACGCAGGCCTCGGTCGAAATCGTGAAGCCGGGCGGAACAGAGATGCCGAGATTCGTCATTTCGGCAAGTCCGGCGCCTTTCCCGCCGAGAAGCTCTTTCATGTTGGACGTCCCTTCAGCCTTGCCGTCGCCGAAGTAGTACACGTATTTCTTTGCCACGCTGCCCTCTCCTTCGCGTTGACTTCAGTTCAATTTAATGGACAAGCGACGCCCCGTGGCTGGCGGCGGATTCGAGACGCAACCGATACCAGCCGACCAGATACCATTTCGCCACAAGCCCCAACGCAATGACCGCCACGACAACCAGCACCAATATGAGCAACCGATAGTCGGCATGCCCTGCTCGATCTATATAATACTGCCCGTCAGACCCTTGTCGAAACTTGGTCTCCCGTTGCAGCTGATGCGTCTTGCCGGACGGATCGGACAGATGGATCCATTCCGAGCAGAGAGGCACCGGTTCCGCCGCGCCCGTAACGGACTGCCAGCCGAGCCGGAGACAAATATCCTGTTTGGAGTTGAAGACATCGGGGGTCGCTGCCAGTTCATCGAGGTTAATCCCACTGGCCCATAACCCAACCAACACAATCGCGTTGCAGAGAACGATCATGGCAAGAGTCACGCCGATGGTGAACCGACGGACTCTCTTCGCCCGACGCTGATCGTCTGACAATGATTGATCCATCCCCTCACCTAACCGTTTTGTCTCACTCAATAGGTGGTCAGGATGAGTCCCCAACTGCGCGCGTCCAACGAGGGCTTTCTCAAGCCGTGCGTTGCGCGAGCACGGGGGGCTCACTTGACCATCTGTCTCTACCCTCCTTGTACCACAATCTGCGAAAAGTCCGCGAATGAGTTGAAGAAGTCGTCCACTTCCTGGAGCAGCGACAACCGGTTGCTCCGGACGTCCGGATCCTCCGCATTCACCATGACCGCGGTGAAAAACGCATCAATGGCGGGCTTCAGCCGCACCAGTGAGTCCAGGGCCTGGCCATACTCCCCACGAGTCATCGCAGACATCATTTTCTCCCGTTCCCCCGCAATGGCCTGGTACAGCGCCGACTCCGTGGGGTGTTCAAACCGCGCCTCGTCGACCGGCTTACGATCCCACTGCTCCTTCTCGACAAGCCGGTGCGCACGCTTGAAGCCGACGATCAACGGATCGAATTCCGGCTTCACGGTCACGGATTCAAGCGCCTTCATTTTCGCCATGAGATTCGGCAATTCAAACGACTGTCGATCTGTCACGGTCAGTACCGCATTGATCACATCTTCGCGCAAACCGTGCACAGTCTTCACATAGTGGCGGACCCTTTCGAACAGAAAATC
>JANNXZ010000248.1:0-2736 GCA_031409835.1 Nitrospirota bacterium | reverse complement strand
CCCCTTTCCAGGACGCCATGGCATTGCGCTGGACGGCTTCATACGATTCCTTGCGTTGCGCGCCCTTCTCGATGAGCCGCAGCAGCAGACGTTGCGAATAGACCAATCCCCCAGTGAGATCGAGGTTGCGCTGCATATTGGCGGGGTAGACCACCAGATGCTTGATGACGTCTGTCATCCGCGCCAACATATAATCGATCAAAATCGTGCTGTCCGGCATGATCACGCGCTCGACGGACGAATGGCTGATATCGCGTTCATGCCACAGCGCGACATTCTCCATCGCCGCGAGACTATTGCTCCGCACGATGCGCGCCAACCCGCAAAGATTCTCCGAGGCGATTGGATTCCGTTTGTGCGGCATCGCCGAGGACCCTTTCTGCCCTTCCGAAAAATATTCTTCCGCTTCCAACACCTCGGTCCGTTGCAGATGGCGAATCTCGGTCGCAAACTTTTCGATGCTGGCAGCCAACAGCGCCAACGCCGAGGCATAGGCTGCGTGGCGATCGCGCTGCACGATTTGATTGGAGACAGGGTCCGGGGTGAGGCCCAGCTTGGCACAGACGTACTCTTCCACTTCAGGCCCTTGATGCGCGAAGGTGCCCATCGCGCCGGAGAGTTTCCCAACCGCAATCTCACGCCGCACATGCGTTAGCCGCGCTCGGTGCCGGCAGGCTTCTTCATACCAAATGGCCAGCTTAAAGCCGAACGAGATTGGTTCGCCATGTATCCCGTGCGAGCGGCCGACCATCACCGTATCCTTGTACTTCAGCGCCTGCCGCTTCAAGACGGCAATCAGCTCCTCAAGATCATCGAGGATGAGGTCGAGCGCCTCGGTCATCTGCACGGCTAAAGACGTGTCCACAATATCCGACGAGGTCAGCCCCATGTGAAGAAACCGATGTTCCGGCCCGACCGAATCCGCCAGCGATTCGAGAAAGGCGATCACGTCGTGTTTCGTCACCTTCTCGATTCTGGCGATCCGCTTCACATCGATCGTGGCTTTCTTCCCGATACGAGCCGCGGTGCCGCGCGGGATTTGTCCGGCCCGTTCGAACGCCGCGCAGGCAGCCAGCTCGACTGCAAGCCAGATCTCGTACTTGCGTTTCAATTCCCAGATGGCTTTCATCTGAGGGCGGGTGTATCTATCGATCATGGTAGTCCTGAGTCCTGAGTGCTGAGTGCTGAGTGTGGCCAGTCCAATTCATACCCCTTACCCCTTACCCCTTACCCCTAACGCATCTTGACGCTTGGCAGCCAGCGTCAATTCCTTGCCCAAGACCTGATCCAGAATGCCGTTCACAAACTTCGAGGCCGCATCGTCGCCAAAACTTTTTGCCAATTCGATGGCTTCATTTACTGTCACCTTGGCTGGCACATCATCCATCCATAGCAGTTCATACACGCCGGCACGCAGGATATTGCGGTCCACGATCGGCATGCGGCTGACTTTCCAATTGGTGGCGTATTTCCCAATGAGCGCATCCAACTCTTTCTTCTTTTCCAATACTCCGGCCACGAGCCGTTCAGCAAAGGCCTTGACCTCATCCGTGGCCTCGTTCTCTGTCCAGAACACATCCAGCCACAAGCCCGGCTTGCCGTGAATATCGTACTGAAACAGAATCTGGAGCGCGCGCTCCCTGGCATGATGGCGTGATCCCATACTAGGATGTTCGCTTTCGCGGCGCCCGTGTCTTATCTGACGCTTCACGTTTCACGTGTAACGTTTCACGCTTCACGCTCGCTGGAGCCTCCTCACCTGCCCGTAAGAGACGCATGACCGTCGCCATGTCGATCGCAGACCTGGCCGCCTCCCCCCCACGGTTGAACTTCGTCGGATCGGATCGCTCAATCGCCTGTGCAATCGTATGCGTCGTCAGCACACCAAAGATGATCGGGACATCGGCATCCAGCGCTGCCTGCCCGATGCCACGGCTCACCTCCGCGCTGATGTAATCGAAATGCGGTGTGGAACCACGAATGACCGCCCCAAGACAAATCACCGCGTCGAACCGCTTCGTCCGCGCCATCGTCCGAGCCACCAAGGGAATTTCGAAGGCCCCCGGCACCCGCACCGCTTCGATGTCGTCCGGCTTCACTCCATGTTTGGTCAGCCCCTCAATGCAGGAGCTCAGCAGCTTACTCGTGACGAACTTATTAAACCTCGCGACGACAATCCCAAACCGCAACCCCGTCGCATCATAAGAACCTTTACGCAGCTTCATGTCTGTTACTACAGTCTGAAAGTCATCAAGTCGTAAAGTCTTCAAGTCCAAGAGGAGGCGTTTCGTCGCCTCGACTTTCGACGTGAAGACTTTATGACACTCAGACCTTCTTTAAGATATGCCCCATCTTATTCTTTTTCGTGCGCAAGTACTTCACGTTCGCCGCACGCGGCTGAATCTCGATCGGCACGCGCTCGACGACTTGCAGCCCATACCCCTCGATGCCGACAATCTTGCGGGGATTGTTTGTAATGAGCTTGATCTGATGCAGCCCGAGGTTCACAAGAATCTGCGCCCCTACGCCGTAATCGCGCAGGTCCGCCTTAAATCCCAACTGCAAATTTGCCTCAACCGTATCGCACCCCTCATCTTGCAACCCATAGGCTCGAATCTTATTGAGCAGGCCGATGCCGCGCCCTTCTTGATTCAAGTAGAGCAGGACCCCGCGCCCGTCCTTCTGAATCACCTCCATCGCCTTATGGAGCTGGTCTCGACAGTCGCACCGCAACGA
>JANNXZ010000247.1:0-4637 GCA_031409835.1 Nitrospirota bacterium | reverse complement strand
GGGAGCTTCTTCGGAGAGCAATACAGTATGTTCCACTCGTGCCTGACGGTCTTGCAATGTCACGCTCTCTTGCGTGATCGCTTTCACCACGACGTGATCTTCTAGCATTTCTCCGGTCCTGACGACATGGACATCGTCATTCTTCGTGAGCACAGCCAGTTCGCCCTTCTTCCGCCACCCCTCCTCCATGCGCATAAACCCGAGATAGTGGAATTGAGCCAATCCGTCAAGGGCCGCCTGTTGGTGCTGTGCCTGCTCCAACCCAGGATCGGGCTCTGACTGGTTTGCATGAGCAAGCCCCGTGTCATCAGCGCGAGGCGGAGCAAAGATATTGCGTGGCGGCGTGAAGGTCATCTCCCGTTGAGTCCGCGCGGCGGCGAGGAGATCGAGTTGCACGTGCAACCCCTCGACGGTTCCACGCGTTGCCCGAGGCGTGGAAACAGGGCCACTCACATTGATCAGCGGTACGCGCACGGGCGCTTCAACGGTCAGCCATTCCCAGGCAAGAATCCCACCCCAGAGCAGGCCAAGCGCAACCAATGCCGATATTTTCTTGTGGTTCGTCGTCATCATATCTCGGCGCTACTGTTTATCGGGCTCGCCTCGAAGGTATGTGGCAATCTTAATATTGAAGGTCAACGTCTGGTCCTGCTGAACGTCTGGATGCACAAGTTCTAAGTCCTCGATATAGACCAGCTCTTCGGCCGTCTCCACGTCATAGAGAAACCGTCGCAGATCCTCGTAACGGCCGGTCATCGTCCCCTGAAGCACACCCTTACTCGTATTGGCCACCGTCGTGGGCTCAGTTTTGTAGGAGAGCGCGGGGAGAATCACACGATCCCGCTTCGCCTCCTCAGTAATGCCCAGCGCCAAGGGAGCAAAGTCCCGTTCAACCGGCAAGACCGACCACACCTGGGCAAGATCCTTCCGCGCTTTCTGAGCCTCTTTATGGTGTGTGAATTCTTGACGGGCTTGATTCCATTCCAGCTCCAATTTCACCCGACTCTGCTCAGCCCCATCAATCCCAACAGTGCGAACCGTCCATAAGACTCCGGCCAACAGCAACACCAACACAAGCCATGGGATCAAGATCCCGTAGGGTTTCCGCAACTGTTGGAGAATGAAATCCATCATGCGCGCTACACGCCGCCCGGTTGCCGATAACGCAGCGTCAGGTCAAACTCAACCAAGCCATCAGGCCCCACCCGATGCTGGCCCAACACAGGATCGCGGAAGACGGCGTGGTCTTGCAATGTGACCGTCAATGCCGTCACATCTTCAACTGTCACCGCCAACCCTGTCATGTGTACAACCGCGCTCCCGGGATCCAGGCGTATACTCTTAATCGACACATGCTGGGGAATGGCCGCTTCAAGAGCGGACAGAAACTGCGTCCAGGAAAAATGCCGTTTCGTGAGCAGCTGGTTCGCTAAGCTGACTTCAGCAGGCAACTGCTGCAATGACGGCCCGGAGAGATCGATGCCCTCCTGCTGGGCCTGGGCAAGGAGCTGCTGATCTTGCATGCGAACCTTATCGAGGCTTGCTTGCATGTCCTGCCGGTCACGCAGGGTCATTACGGTCTGGATCACACTCCAAAGGATTGTGATACCTATGATCCCGCTTAGCGCAACCAGCGCCAGGCGAATAGGCGCGACATACCACCGGTATCGGCTACTCAGTTCGATGTGAAAGTGCCGTACGCTCCCTGGCGTTACTAGAAAACTGTTCGCCTTGCCAGCGAGCGCACGAAGGAATGTCCGTCGTCCAGGCGCCACCGTTTACATCACCCCCGCCACGACAGGGAGCGTCGCCCATGACGTATTCCCCCCGTCAGGAGTCCACCCCACCCGTTCGATCGCTTTCCAGTCCAGCCGCTCAATCGAGAAGCCAAATTCCCTGTTCAACGCCTGTTCAATCGTCGGAAATGGGCTATCGCCGGCAAAGACAATCTCCGACACGTTCAGGCCAGGATGATACTCGCGGCACGCACGAAGAGACGCCGCACATTCTTCGACGATGTTGTCAGCCAAGTCTCGACCAGGATCCTCGTCGCCTGGCAGACTTTCGACGCTCAACAGCTTGGTCCGAACAAAAACCAATCGGCCTTCCTGCATGACAAAGCAGGTCAACCCACCGTCCGATACACTGATCCAGAGCAAATCATGGGCCAACCGTTTCCGGCCACCTGCCGTTTTCAGCCAGAGATTAAACAGACGAAAGCTGGTCACACCGACTTCCTGCGGAAGCAACCCGACCGATTCACAGAGGAACTCGTATTGCTTCAAGATCGTTTCTTGAATCGCCACGGCAAGGACAATATGAGAGCGCTCGTCCCCTACCCCATGAGAAGGGAAGCTCTGCCAGGCAATCTTGGCTCCGGTTAGAGGCAACAGCTGTTCCTGCCCTAGGCGCCAGCGAATCAACGCCTCTTGCTCCTCCGCCTGCGCCGGGAGTTGTTCCAGTTGCAATAACGTCGCGCGCACCGACAGATCCGGCAACAGCAACACAATTGGACACGGAACGTCAGACAGCCATACATGCCCTGCAAATCGAATATCTCGACGTGGTCCCGCCAGCAACCGAAGGCGACTTTCAATCGCAGGCATGTCTGTGAGGTTCAGATCCATCGGGGACAGCTTGATCGCTCCGGTCGGTGCCGGTGAGAGCACGCACCGGTAGCGATACCGCCCCCGCCAGGTTCGAACGGCTTCTCCCCAGGCGAGACTCTGCACTCCAATTTTCAAACAGTGCCGTGGACGACTGGTGGTTAACCCCCACATCGCTTACCCTTCCTCGCTAAACGTCACTCGATTGATCTCGCGCAAGGTGGTGGAACCTTCCAGCACCTTTCTGAGTGCAGACTGCCGCAACGTGATCATCCCGCCGGTCACCGCGCGATAGCGGACCTCGGACAGAGGACGTTCGGCAAGGATCATTTCTTTGATTTCATCGTTCAGATCCAAAAATTCCGTGATGCATTTTCGCCCGCGATACCCGGTCCCATGGCATTCCTGGCAGCCTTTGCCTTCATAAAATATCGCGTCCTTATAGCCTTCGAAGTCAAGGCCGGACTCTTCCGCCAGCGATTTATCGAGCTTGACCGCCGTCCGACAGGCGAGACACACCATTCGAACAAGCCGTTGCGCCAACACACAGTTCAGCGCAGCCAAAAAGTTGTAGGCATCGATTCCCATTGAAGCAAATCGCCCGATGACATCGAACACGTTGTTGGCGTGCACCGTCGTCAAGACCAAGTGGCCGGTGAGCGACGATTGGATGGCGATTTGCGCGGTCTCTGCATCGCGAATCTCGCCGACCATGATCTTGTCAGGATCATGTCGCAGGATGGATCGAAGTCCTCGCGCGAAAGTCAGGCCTTTCTTCTCATTTACGGGAATTTGTACGACTCCCGACAACTGATATTCAACCGGGTCTTCGATCGTGATCAGCTTATCTTCCTTGATATTCATTTCCGAAATCGCCGCATACAGCGTTGTCGTCTTTCCACTTCCGGTCGGACCAGTCACCAACACCATGCCGTAAGGCCGCGTAATCGCGCGCCGAAAACGCTTCAGATCTTCCACATTGAATCCGAGTCGTTCCAACCGCAATGCCGAAACGCCCGTGGTGATCGCCTCGCGGTCGAGAATACGAATGACGACCGACTCACCGAACACACTCGGAAGGATCGAGACACGAAAATCGACGGTCTTTCGCTCTAACCGCATCCGAAAGCTTCCATCCTGCGGCACCCGACGCTCGGCGATGTCCAGGTCAGACATAACTTTCAGCCGCGAAACCAATGGCGCATGGAGACGGATATCGAGGGGCTCCATCGCCGGAACGAGGATCCCATCGACACGCAACTTCACCTTGGTAGCGCGATCGGCAGCTTCAATGTGAATATCGCTGGCTCGACGCTGCATTGCGCTCAGGAGGATCGAGTCCAACAGTTTGACAGCAGGGCTTTGGTCCTCCCCCGCTTGATCGATCGTGAGGAGTTCCTCTCCCCGCTCATCTTCCTTCACCAACACGGATCGATACTCTGCCTCGAGCTCCCGAAGGGCTTGGCTGGAACCTTCACTACGCTCCAAGGCCGCCAGAATCGCACTTCTCGGGCTCACCACCAGATCCAATGGGTACCCCAAGAGCAGTTCTAACTCATCCAATGCCAGGAGATTCTGCGGATCGGGGATGGCGATGGTCAATCGACCTTGACGCTCTGCAATCGGTATAAAGGGATGCCGCTGCATGAGTTTCACCGACATGGAATCATAGAAAGACTGGTCGACCCGGAACTCCGCTAGAAGATCGCAGGGCAAATCGAACTGGGCCGCCAATGCACGGGCCAACTGATCCTCAGATAGAATCCCCTCGCTCACCAAAGTCTGGCCAAAGGCTGCCGTCACACCGCCCAGCCGGCTGAGCACTTGGTCGAGCGTCTGTTTGGGAAGAATCCCCTGTCGTACGAGAATATCCGTCAGCGTTGGTCGCGCTACAGTCCGTGCCATAGATTCCTACTCACTCCTCAACGCATGAACGCAGTTGGTTTGTCTCGTCCCTCTGGTCTGTTTGGTCTATCTGGTCTGTCTCGTTCAACTGGTTTGTTTAGTTTCTCTTGTTTGTCTCGTTTATTT
>JANNXZ010000246.1:0-1584 GCA_031409835.1 Nitrospirota bacterium | reverse complement strand
GGGATTTCATTGCGGAGGGAGTCCGAGTCGGCTGACTGGGGCCGGGTGAAAATCCCTTGGGTGTGACGGAGCCGCATAGTAGCCCTTGTTCCCATTCCGTCGGATCACGGCCAATTCGCGTAGCATGGCGACCCCATCTCTGAAGACGCGAAATTTTGAGCCGGGTTGATGGGACCAATTCACCGGAATTTCTGCGATGCGGTATCCGCGTTGTTGCGCCACATAGAGCAGTTCGAGGTCGAAGCTATAGCCGTCGATTGAAGAGACTCCAAAGAGGTCTGCTGCCACAGTTTGACGGAACAGTTTGAATCCGCATTGCGTGTCGGCGATTCCGCTGAGGCCCTTCTTCTGTATGAGTGCATTGAACAGGCTGCTCAAAATGGTCCGATACCAGCGAGTCTGGACCGCATAGTCCGGCAGCTGGGAGGCAAGGGAGCGCGATCCGATGGCCACGTCGGCTCCGTTCACAATAGCCTCCTCAAGCCGGGCGAGTTCCTGAATCGGAGTGGCGCCGTCTGCATCGGTAAAGAGTTGCAGTCGTCCGACGGCGGCTTGCATCCCTCGCCGTACGGCCGCGCCTTTACCTCGACGCAGTGGCACCCTGAGCAATTGAATTTCCGGGACCGTAGAAGCCAGGGTTTCCACAATGGAGGCCGTGGCATCGATGCTGCCATCGTCAACTACGAGGACCTCGTAAGGCTGTCCTCGGTCTTGCATGTATGAGGTGATGCTTCGAAGATGGGGCAGAATGCGGGCAGCCTCGTTATGAGCTGGAATGATGATCGACCATTGGATGGAGCCTGAAGCGTTTTGCCAAGGCACAGGACACCATCCTTGTTATGGTGAAGCGCGGTGGTCTCAGACCAGAATCTACACGAAATATGGTAGCGAGCCTAAGACAGGATTGCAAGGGAGAGGGCTTGCTGGACTTGACAGATTCGCCGGTGGGGAGCGAACGTACGAGAGTGAAGCATACAACGGCGAACGAACCTGCATAGTTTGGGGTGGGGGATGCGCCGGATGCTCAAACAATTCAGTCTCATGTTCAGCACGATATTCTTGGTGTCTTGTGCCTCTGTTATTCCACCTGCCTGGATCGGCGATTACCTTTCCTCAGGGCGCCAGGCCGACGGCGGCGCATTCGCGAGGATCGATCAGCGACCACTACAGGCAGGCCTTGTGTGGTGTCGGATACGGCAGAGCTAGATGCCGCTCCGAGTCTGCCGGAAGAGGCGCTGGCTCGTTTTGGAGAAAGCCTGCAACGGGATCTCGTCCGCGCGATTCCTGTGGCGATAACAGCAGTGATTCCTGCCGGACGTATCAAGCCGCAGCCGCATGGGGATTGGACTCAGTTCGCTGAACTGGGGCGGCAACGCGGGCTCGACTATCTGGCCATCGTGGTAGTTTCCAGTACCGAACAGGAATATCCCATGACGCTCTTTCTAGGATTGACCACGCACGCGCAGCCTGGATTTCGTCGAGATAACTGGTCGCTGCTGGAATTCGCTCTGTTGGATTTGAAGCATAATCAGATCTTGATGCAGGCCGAGGGGCGGGGCTGGGCTACGCTGGATCGTCCGAGTG
>JANNXZ010000245.1:0-4477 GCA_031409835.1 Nitrospirota bacterium | reverse complement strand
CGGTGCAGTCAGCGTGGGCAACATCGACCTTTTCCATGGACGATTCAAATCGCTACTGTTCCCCACCGCCGAAGCCGACCCGCCCTATTGCTATCGTTGCCCGCTCAATCTGACCTACCCTTCCTGCCAGATGGCCTGCCTCGACCCGATTGAGCAGATTCTCAAGGACCGGCACCGTGAACTGGCCGGCTTCATCATCGAGCCGCTCGTGCAAGCAGCAGCAGGCATGTTGACCTCCCCTCCTGGCTATCTGAAGCGAGTTCGTGAGTTGTGCACCAAGTACAACGTCCTCTTGATCGCCGATGAAGTCGCCACCGGATTCGGCCGCACCGGCAAGATGTTCGCCTGCCAGCATGAGGGGGTCACGCCGGATTTGATGGCGATCAGCAAAGGGTTGACTGGCGGCTACATGCCGCTCGCCGCGACCCTCACCACTGACGCAATCTACCGGGCCTTTCTCGGCACATACGCAGACTTCAAAACCTTTTTCCACGGACACAGCTACACCGGCAATCCACTCGGCTGCGCGGTCGCGTTGGCCAACATCGAAATCTTCCAGAAAGAGAAAACGCTCGCCAGACTGCAACCCAAGATTAAAACGATGGCGCGACTCCTTCAGCCACTCAGGCAACTGCCCCATGTGGGCGAGATCCGGCAGCAGGGATTCATCGTGGCTATCGAGCTGGTGGAGGATAAGAACACGAAGAAGCCCTATCCCCTCGAAGCAAGGGTCGGCCACAAGGTAGCGATGGACGCGCGCAACCGAGGGCTTTTGCTGCGCCCCATCGGTAATGTGCTAGTCCTCATGCCGCCACTCAGCACATCGATTCAAGAACTCAGACGCATGGTCGAAATTCTGCAAGCTTCCATCAAAACCGCTACCCTACTCCCCGCGTCCGGGGTAGGATCGTGAAACAAGAGGAAGGAGCGCCCAGATGCCCTCTTTGCTCACAGAACGCGCACGATGAAAAGGATGGGAAGGACGGGTTCCGGGGAGGCTGGTCAGAATGACTGGAGAAAAAGAAGGGCAAGAATCGGTCTAGACTGTCATGCATACTACACCTCCATTTTTTCCAGAAGAAGGTTCAGCGCCGCTTAACATACTCAATAAGTCAATAGTCATGCCTGACCCCATTTTGTTCGCGTCGAATCGAAATCGTGCTCTACCCCAAGGATCTCAAAGATATTGCCGGCCAAGTCGAAACCAATACAACTGCATCGAAGTAGCCATCCATCCTACGGAGGTGCTCACCCTCAGTGAGCACCTCCCGCTTCAATCTAGCCCGTATTACTCATGAGCGCTTCTGCTGCAATCGCGGACTCGCTGTTGCGACGAACCGTCATGAATAATGCGGGCTGCCCTTCCCCCGCTTCCCTGCTTCGGTTATGATGCATGGATGTAATCGATCTTGAGGATCGTTGCGTAGGAATTGGACCCACTTCGCCAACTGAGGAATCTATCTATGTTGCGACTCGCATTGATAGCCATGTGCTTCACGATATCCCTCGGCTTGTCCGCCTGTGACACCGTCTATATCGCCACGATGGATAAGATGGGCTACGCCAAGCGCGATATCCTGAGCAGCCGTGTCAAATCAGCCCGTGACGCACAGGAAGATGCCAAAAAAGACATTCAAAGTGCTTTGGAGCAATTTGGGAATGTCGTGGCCTATCAAGGTGGAGACCTGGAAGCAACCTATAAGAGACTCAACGGCGAACTGCAAAACAGCGAAGACAGTGCCGAGACGGTGCGGAAACGCATCCGAGACGTCGAGAGCGTAGCCGATGCGCTCTTCTCGGAATGGGAGAACGAACTCGGCCAATATTCCAGTGCGGACTTGCGACGGAAGAGCGAAGCCAAGCTCAACCAAACCAAAGCCCGCTACAAAGACATGCTCGGCGCCATGAATCGAGCTGAGCAGCGCATCGATCCTGTCCTGAAGCCGCTCCGCGACCAAGTGCTCTACCTCAAACACAATCTCAATGCGCGCGCGCTGGCTGCCATGAAAGGAGAGCTGGTGAAAGTCGACGCGCAGGTCGATCGGCTGGTCCGAGAGATGAACCGCTCCATTGCTGAAGCCGACAAGTTCATTCAGGCCATGGAGAACGAGCCGACCTGATCCGCCCGCTCAAAATACCTCATCCAATCAGGAGATCTTCATGCGCTGGGAAGGACAACGAGAAAGCGGCAATGTCGAAGACCGTCGAGGCATGGGACCGGCCAGGGTCGGAGGCGTGGGAGGCTTAGGGCTGGGCGGCATCGTGCTGGTGCTCGCCGTCAGCTATTTCACCGGCATCAATCCCGTGACCCTCCTCAACATGCTCAATGGCGTGCAGGAGATGACCGACTCATCGGCACCCTCCGAATCCACACCGACCGAGGCCCCCAGCGACCAACTCGGTAAATTCGCCTCAGTCGTCCTCGCCGATACAGAAACTACCTGGAGGCAACTCCTTGGGCCGCGGTATGAAGATCCTCGACTCGTACTCTTCACGGGCGCAGTCCAGTCTGCTTGCGGCACCACATCATCCGCCGTCGGCCCCTTTTACTGCCCTAGAGATCACAAAGTGTATTTGGACCTCTCCTTCTTCAATGAGATGTCTCACCGCCTAGGCGCACCAGGCGACTTCGCACAAGCCTATGTCATCGCCCATGAGGTGGGCCATCACGTGCAAAACCTGATGGGTATTGCTGAGAAGGTCACGCGCCTCCAGCGCCAGGCCTCTGAGCGAGAGGGGAATGCCCTGTCGGTGCGAATGGAACTGCAGGCCGATTGTTTCGCCGGCGTCTGGGGCCACCACGCCAAACGCGAGCGGAATCTGATCGAGTCGGGCGATTTCGAAGAAGGGTTACGCGCGGCTTCAGCCATCGGAGACGACCGGCTCCAAAAAATGTCTCGTGGCTCCCTTCAGCCGGAAAGCTGGACGCACGGCTCCTCTGAGCAACGCATGACGTGGCTCCGAAAAGGCTTAGAGACCGGCGACCCGAAGGCCTGCGATACCTTCGCGAACAATCGACTCTAGCCCTCCTCCATATTATGGATATAGACCACTATCAGGACCACCCGCACGAGCCTGCTTCCCAGGGAATATGGACGGCGCTCCTAGCCAATGCGCCCTGGAATGCAAAGTCCGTCATCGCCGCTAGTATCGCAACAGTCGGAGGCTATCGGAGTTTGGGGTCAGGCATGACTATTGACTTGTTGAGCATTGAAGGGAAGGAAAAGGTGTTGGAAGTCTTTCCCCGCAGGGTCCGGCGATTTCAGACCGAGAGTAAGAGTCTTGTCATCCGACGCCTCGCGTCATTCATCGCTCAACATTCATCATTCGCATACATCACCCCCTCCCCTGACCTCACCTCATTATTACGATTGCATCCTCCAACGAGAAAGAAAAATTAAGGTCAGGCACTACTGTTGATTTCATTGGGTGGCAAGAGGTGGTATATAGACCCTCGCGGGTACAACGGTGGGCACAATCAGGAGGAAAGCCTACCCACAGGAGTTGGAGAAGAAGAGGTTGCTGCTGAAGAGCGAATCACCCGTAGCGGTACGTTTGCGGATAAACCCTGATTGACCTGAGCTGGGGAGGTAGAGGAGTGACTTGGACGACGAAGAAGCCGACAAAAACAGGGTGGTATTGGCATCGCCGTGAATCTGATGGAAACACCGTGAAGGTTCTACACTTCATTGATGACGACGGAGAGGGGCCCTACATCGCCACGTCAGACGATCTGGTACTGAAGGACTTAGACGGCGAATGGGCCGGTCCGGTCGAGCCGCCACTGTCGAGTCAGAGTCGTTGAACACGATGGTCTCGTGGAGGTGGCTGCCCGCATTATTCATTAAGGTTCGTCGCCCCACCCCATCCCTCCCCATAATATGGGGAGGGTGAGGGAGGGGGCGCGAGATGGGCCCTCGGAGCCGTGAAGCCCTGAGGCATACTCGTGCAGTATGTCGAAGGGCTGAACGGCGAGACTGCCTGTCGTAGCCGCGTACCCGCGCTTGCAGCAGAAGCTTCATGAATAATGCGGGCTAGTACGGTCACCTGCTACGAGAAGAGACGTGGGGTCAGGCATGACTATTGACTTGTTGAACATTGGAGGGGAGCCTGACCTTCCCCCAACTCCGTGGACACCGGGTTAAGCAACCGCCGTCCTCGCTTCGTACTCGGCCAGGGAGTGATAGCCAAGGGTCGAGTGGCGGCGCTTCCGATTATAGAACACCTTGATATATTCGAAGATGTCCTGTGTCGCGTCTTCACGGGTCGCGTAGTGCCGATGGTACACGAGCTCGCGCTTGAGTGTGCCAAAAAAACTTTCAACACAGGCATTGTCCCAGCAGTTACCTTTACGGCGCATGCTCGTGGGGATGCCGTGCTCGCCGAGCGACGTTGGTACCTCGTGGCAGCATATGGAGGTGTCTATGAAATCAGGGGCGGGTCAGGATATCCCCTTTGGCCTAAGGACTCGTCCGAT
>JANNXZ010000244.1:0-3528 GCA_031409835.1 Nitrospirota bacterium | reverse complement strand
ACCACAGGCCCGACATGCCGCCGGTGCAGTGACCCGGGAACCAACTCCTCCCGGGAACAGGCGACCCGCCACCGCCGCAGGACGCGCGCGACAGCCTCCGGCGCGCGCGGCTGCCGCTGGGCACGGACCTGCCCGAGGACGCGATCTTCAATCTCGGCCCCTTTCGATTCGTGGCAGAACTATGACGGGTGTTGAAGCCAGGCGGCAGAGCCTTTCTCACTGAATTCGGGATCGAGGAAGGCTGGCCGGCACCGGTCAAGCTGCCAGGCCACGAACAAGCCCTTCATCGTGCGCGCCTACACAGAGAAGGAGTAGCAGTAAGCCCTGGGCGACATGCTCCCGAAACTCCACGGCTGCCACTACCACGACGTGGCAGACCCAGCCTGGTTCGGGCTTCTCGATTTCAAAGTCTTGTTACTCGAAAAACCCGCAGGGAACTCAAAAACCAGCTTCTCGGAGAACAAAGGCTATCGGTGGTACTCGCAGAAGTGAGGGGTAAAGGGATACCGGGGGCACGGGGGTAGCAGAGCAGAGGGGGTAGCGCTGAGTCCCAAGAGTCCAAGAACTACGGAGACATCGCACACCTGAACCCGGTGCCGAAGCCACGGAAGGACGGTAAATGGGTCTCCCGATCCGCGGCACGCAGGCCATCCGCACCGCTCACCCAGGAGCCGCCACGAACTACTTTGGAATCGCCCTTTCGCGGTCCTGGAGGATTCTGCACCGGACCGCTCTTGTTATAGTCCTGGTCATACCAATCGCTGACCCATTCCCAGACATTCCCTGCCATGTCATAGATGCCATAGGGACTCATGCCTGCTTCAAATGTCCCCACCGGCGTTAATGTCCCGCGGTTGCTAAAGACCTCTTTCCCCGCGTTCGCGTGAAACCGTGTCGGAGGCTCATTCCCCCAGGGATAGGTCCGGCCATCTGTCCCCCGCGCCGCCTTCTCCCACTCCGCCTCGGTCGGCAGGCGTTTGCCGGCCCAGGTGCAGTAGGTATCCGCTTCCGCCCAATCCACATTGGCGATGGGGCGATTCTGGTACGCCGGTTTGTTCATGGCAGTCCAGTCCGGTGGTCTTTCCTGGTGTGTGGCTTCCAAGAACCTCCCATACTGCGACACCGCCACTTGGTGCTTATCCATGAAAAAGGCACCTACATAAACTTGGCGCACCGGTTGTTCGTCTGGATCTCCTCCCAAACTCCCCATCGTGAACTCCCCCGCCGGCACCAATACCATCGACCGGTCTAGAAGAGGAGCCGCCACCGTCATCCCGTTAGTCTGTTTGTGCCTCTGCTCAATTTTCTCTCGCAACTGCCGATAGCGGGCCTGTTGTTCGTCGTCGAGACCCAGCTTGTTCACAATGTCCAAGGTGTCCTCGGCCTGAGCGAGCATATCGGGTGAGGCATTCGGCGCGTTGATGGCCTGCTTCTCTTCGTCCAACAAGCGCCAGATTTTGGCCTTGCGCCCCCGTTGTTTGGCCAAATCGGCCACCGAGGATTTCGCATCAAGCTCCAGCGAGGTCTCGTAATGCTCTTCTGCACAGGCCCAGACTTTCAGGCCCCGGCAGGCATCGCCGAGATAGAAATGCGCCATGGCATTGGCAGGGCTTTGTTGTAGGCCGGCTTCATAAGCCGTGCGCGCCGCCTGGTACTTTTGCTGCTTCAGGAAATTGTATCCCGTGGCAAATTTCTTGGCAGCCTCATCAACGGGTTCCGCAGCCATCGTCGAGTTGGCATCGAGCGCGAGCAACGCGACGAGTGCAAGGATCTTTCTCATGAACCCTCCCCTCATTAGGCAGAAGAGACGATGAATACCCTGTCTTCATATAGTCTGGATGGATAAGAACTATATGCTGCTTGCATCAGAAATACAAACGGACAAGGGAGGGGGGATGGAGCCTGATGATCTTCTGTGCTCGCGGAACGCGCGGCCTCAGAAGGATGGGAAGGGTAGCCTGGCTATCCTTCTGCTTGCGGAACGCGCACGATAAGAATGTGCTCGTTCTACGCGCGCAGTGAAGAGCAATCTGGTCACCCTGCTGAGAGCGTAGCAGGGAGAGCATGGAAAGGAATCGTTCGATCGAAAAACGAGATGTACTATGGCAAGACCTGCTCCTGAATGCCTCTTTTATCACTTCACTACATTTTGTGGCGGTGCAAAATTGTCGATCGCGGCGAATACCTCCCACAATTTATCTACCTTGACATGCTCAACCAGGTCTGGCGTACAGATATTACGGACATCCGCCTCGCGAGTGGGGTGGTGGCTGGGCTCAACGGGTCCGCGCGCCACGTGCTGGCAGGGCTTCGCCGCTTCGCTGGCCCTGGGAGGCGTTACCCCCTGCCTCCAGCGGGAGATCCAATTGCTTGGACATCTGGCACCTGACTCCTCCGAGATTCACGGTCGTCTCGCTCTCCTTCCGTTCGGCCCTGTCACCCTTTCAGGCATCAGACGAGATCTCCTCAGGTAAGTGCCCTGACCTTGCCCGCACCACCGCCGGATCTACGCCGCCTCCCCTTGGTGCAAGAGCTTCGCGGTCATTGGCCCGTTCGCCCTGGTCGGCTGCGCCTCGTATCCGGTTCCTGTTCGTCGACTTGCAGGCTCCTTCCCCGCTTCCTTCAGCATCGGCCTGCGGCCCCCGCCTTGCGGTTCCCTCGGGTTCCTGCACCCAGGTTCCCGGAGGACTTCCACCTCCTAGTCAATGCCTATGCTGGGCCACAAAAAAGAGAGGGAGAGGCAACGCCCCTCCCTCTCAAGACTGCACGACTTCGTCACGGTCCTCAGAACCTTGACGCCTGACCGCTACAGACTTTTGAACCGCTGTGTTCTGAGAACACAGCGTATCGTCTGTTACGGACTACTTCAGGGCTTTGTAGATCTCCGGTTGCTCTGCGCCTTCCACCTTGATCAGACCAACAGCACCGTTCGCGATGCGGAAGATTGCGTGGTCAACGTTGATATACGTTCCTGGCACTTCCACCTTAAGTTCTGCCATGGAAGAACCACCAGCAGGCACGACGGTGGTTTGGATATTCTACAGGCTCATTTGGGACTAACAAAGGGCTTGGCTCTTAATCGGACACTACGATATAGACCAGCAAATTTGGTTATGTTATTCTTTTCCTCTCACACAGACGAAGTGCCAGTGAGCCCCTCACATAGAAAAGACCAGTTGCACATTTGCCTGGAGAAGTTCGCCCAACCATTTCAGAGAGGAGTTCAACCATGATGAAAAGACAATCACCTCAACTGATGGCCATCGCAGGGGCCATGGTCCTTGCGATGGCCGGATTGATGGGATTGCCCTCCGAGGCATCTGCGAAGACCCATGACGTCAAGATGACCGCCATGGAAGTGGAAATCGTGACGGAAGGAACGGGAAAGAAATATAAGGCCTGGACGTTCAACGGCCAGATGCCGGGACCGGCCGTGCGGGTCACGGAAGGCGACACTGTCAACTTCACGCTGGAGAATCCCAAGACCAATGTTTATCCACACGCCATGGACTTCCATGCGGCGGAAAT
>JANNXZ010000243.1:0-1910 GCA_031409835.1 Nitrospirota bacterium | reverse complement strand
GCGGTAAGAGGAAGACCGAGAAGTGCGGCAATGACGACATATCGCATGATGGCCTCGCGATCATTGTGTGGGCAGGATTCTAGGGAGTATTTCTCTAATCAGCAACAAGGAAATCAGGGGCTCACGGCCTGGCTTTTGTTGAGCCTGTCCCCTACGATGTCTCGTCATGTTGCCTCCCGAACGGACGCCGCGTCAACGGATCATCGATCTGATCACGAGCACCAGGCTCTCGTCTTACCAGTTGGCGCAGCTGCTGGGCATTCCCGAGCGACAGGTCGAGGAGCATCTGACCCACGTCGTGAAGACCATCGCGCGCGACAAGACAAGGCGATTCATTTTGGACCCGGCACGCTGTCAGGATTGTGACTTTATCTTTCGTGACCGCAGCCGTCTCACGAGCCCAAGCCGCTGCCCGCACTGTCGAAGCGAAGCCATCGCGGTACCCCGCTATGGCATTGATTTGGTTTGATAGACAACACTGAGTCAGGTCAGTAGTATGTCTCTGGAAAGGACTCCCATGAAAATCACGCGACTCATGCTCTGTGCGATTTTCTGTACGTTGCTGCTGAGTTGTTCCGGCGACAAGGCCAAGGAACTGCTCGAGACCGCCGAGTTCGAAGAGCGCCAGATGAACCTACCCCACGCGAAGCAATTGTACGAAGATGTGATTCGTCTCCATCCAGCCAGCAAAGAAGCCACCACGGCCCAGGCGCGTCTCGCCGCTCTCAAGCAAACCCCCTAAGCTGCGCTTCACGAACTTCCATCGAGATAGTCCCACAAATCCGCACCTCGGCGCGGACGTCCGGCGAGCCATTCTCGAAATCCCGGAATGGGAAACGACAGGAGGCGCTGAATCTTGTCGCAGCGGAGCGAAAGGTCGGCGGGCCGAGGACTTCCGATGTGGTTCCGCGCGGAGCCTTTTATCAGGTGGCCTTGTAACTCCGGATACCAAGGCAGCAAGGCTTCACCGATGTCCCAGCGCGAGAGCCGTTCGCTTCCGCCAAGGTGATAGAGACCTGGCTGCTTGCGATCGACGAGTTCCCAGATGGCTCGGGCAATGACTGAGGCAGGAAGCGGGCAGCGGAACTCGTCGGCATAGAGCGTCACGTCCTTGCCGACCTTCGCGGTTCGACACATATCTTCCACAAAACTTCGATCGCCGTTCTGCGAAGCGCCAGCCGTCAGCACGATCCGAACGACCGTGTGCTCGGGATTCTGCAACACCACCTGTTCGGCCTCCAGCTTGGTCTGACCGTACACGTTGATCGGATTCGGTTCATCCGTCTCGCCATACCAGCCGGTCTTCCCGTCGAAGACTTCCCCGCTGGACAGGAAGATGAAAGGAATGTCCTGGGACAACTGCGCAAGGTGCGCAGTGACTTCCACATTGTCGCGGCGGGCTTGGTCGGGGTCTTGCTCGCAAGCTTTGGTTCGGCTAAGCGCGGCACAGTGGATGAGGAGGTCGGGCTTCAGCGCATGAATGTGCGCGGTGACGTTCGAGGTTTCGGTCAGTTCAAGTTCTGCGCGGGACAGGCCCTGCACATCCCAACCGGGAGCCCATCGAGGAGCAGTCTTCACCAGATACTGCCCGATCAATCCCGCAGCCCCGGTGATGATCGCGCGAGGTGCCATCGGGAGTTACTCTCTAACGCGTCAGCTTCCGGTATTTTATCCGGTGCGGCTGATCGGCTTCCTTACCCAAGCGCCTCTTCCGGTCCGCGTCGTACTCGCTGTAGTTCCCTTCGAACCAGACCACCTTGCTGTCGCCCTCGAACGCCATGATGTGAGTCGCGATCCGGTCCAGAAACCAGCGGTCGTGACTGCTGATGACCGCGCAACCGGCGAAACGTTCCAATCCTTCTTCCAGGGCGCGCAAGGTGTTGATGTCGAGATCGTTGGTCGGCTCGTCG
>JANNXZ010000242.1:0-8054 GCA_031409835.1 Nitrospirota bacterium | reverse complement strand
GGATAGAACCCCTATGTATCGTTACAACATTTTTCACATTTTGTTTCCTGTCGCCTGCCTCATCGGGCTGTTTGTCGTCTATCAAGCCTGGTTCAAACCAACCTATCTACCTACGGCGCCACCAGATCAGCCTCATGCCGTCGGGGAAGACTCACAGGGCGCGCCGCCAACACCGAATCACAATGGCCCACCGGAACTGGAGACTAAACAGACTCGCCTGATCGATCCCAGTGTGGTTCCGAAGACAATGCATTTTGAGCTATTGGAGACAATCCGCGACGAGATTGAAAAAGGACACATCAAAACAGCGGAAACGAAGTTAGCCGGTCTACCGGCCGCCATCGCAGACGACAACCGCACACGCCCCTATCTATCCATCCTCTGGAATAATCTGGGCATTCAACAGGAAACACATGGCGGGACCGCTGTCTCGATCAAAGCCTTCAAGAAAGCGGCGTCACTCGATGCGACGAATCCCGTCGTTCAGCTGAACCTCGCCCATGCCTACTGGGAGCTACGAGATCCAGCCATGACGCAGGACTTTCTGGAGCAGCTGGTCATCCTGGCTCCGAACGAGCCTTTCCCCCATCTGGCACTGGCCGATCTCTTTCAAGACCGTGATCAACTCGGCGAGGCGGCTCGCCATCTCGATCAAGCCACCGCCCTCGCAGGCAAAGACCCGGCAGTACAATCCTATCTGCAAACCGTCACGGCCAAAATTCGCGGAACCGAAAAAAGTGACGCGCGACTGACCAGCCGTAACAGTACGCACTTTACTGTGAAATTCGACGGGGAAGCCGATCAGGCGACTTGGACCGTTGTGTTGGAGATTCTTGAAGAAGCCTATCGAGAGATCGGCCAAAAGTTCGGGCACTTTCCGTCGAAAACCATCGTCGTCGTGCTGCACGCCAAGTCCACGTTTCAAAGCGCGACTGGCAGTCCGGTGTGGGCCGATGGCCTCTTCGATCCCGTGCTCGGGCGCATCCAGGTTCCTGCGCAGGACGCCTTGGCAGACCGTGCCTGGCTCACACGCGTGCTGCGACATGAGTATGTGCACGCCCTCCTGCACGACCAACTCGGCCCTGCCGGTAGCGCTATCCCGACTTGGCTAAATGAAGGCTTGGCCATGGAATTGTCCGGGGATCGCTGGTCGGATCTCGATCAGATGATGAAGCAGGAGTTCACGCTGATTCCTCTACCGGCCTTGGAGGGGGGCTGGGGAGAACTGTCCAGCGATGCCGCGACCGTAGCCTATCTGGAGGCGAACTCGGCTGTGCACTATCTGGTCGACCGCTTTGGCATGCCACGAGTGCAAGAACTCCTCACGCGGCTCAAGGCAAGGCAGGCGCTCTCTGCCGCCATGCAATCGCAGCTGTCGATGTCGTACGAGCAGTTCCAGTCCAGATGGGTGGATCAGTTACAGGAGCACGGGAAGAAAAGCTAGCAGGATGCTGAAAAAGTCGCTCTCAAAAAGCGTGAAAGGTAAAACGTGAGACGTAAAACGTTTCAAGAGGTCTCACGGCCTCAGACAAGTTCCCTCGTTTAACGTCTAACGTTTCACGACTCACGGATCGCTGGACGGCCTTTAGATCATGTCCTTTTTCATTTCCTCAGGCCCTTCACCACGCCAAGCCGGAAGAATCTCGGCTGCATCATCGTACTCGGCTGCCAGATCTGTCTCGTCCCCGGTCGGCTCAATCGTGTCTTCCCACAATATCTGCCGCCCCCGATCATCCGTCATTCGGATGCGAAATTCGATCTGCTGAGACGGAGTCGCCAACCCCTCTGTCTGACCGACGACAGCCCTGCTGACACGTTCTGTCAGCGCAAACCTACCGGCCCCGGCTGAGAACTGATCGGTCCACATCAGCTGGCCGGTTTCGGAGTCGACGGCACGAAGGAAAAACTGAGGTTGACCATCGATGGCGCGTTGGCTGTGGACCTGGGTCACTGTCGCCTGTGGCGCAACAAGATGGGCCACAACTCGGTGAGTGGAACCGGATTCTTGATCGCCGGCATTGAGATTCAGGAGGCCTTCCCAGAGAAACCGGCCTGTGGCTGCATCATAAACACGGAGTGTGAACGCTGAAAGTCCATCAGCTCCCGGGCCGACTCCACCCGCAAAAATCCGCTCAAGTGGTTGACTGTCCGCTGACACTGCATCCTCTCTCACATTCAAATCATACGTTTCCTCGGAGAGAATCTCGCCGTTCTCGGCATCGTAAGTTCTTACGGTAATCGTTGACGTCTCAGCATTCTCATACCCAACACCTGCTGCCACGACTGTCCTGGGTTTTACCGGCGCGAGAGACGACAGCTCGGCAGCCCACGCTGTCAGTGGAAGGCCAGGACCGATCATGGCACAGGCAATTAACCCAACGTAGAACGCCTTCCTCGCCCGTCCATCGACCCACCGATCCTGATACACCGGCACGAACTCACGCCCATTCGGCCTGAACCACTCTCTCACTTCGTTTATCGTCTCAGACAGCCATTGGATGATCGTCATGCGCAGATCCCCCTTGCTTAGGCTGAGTCTCGCATTGATGCCCTGCACCGTAAATTCCCCACTGTGGGGAGAAAACCCATCGAAAGAGGGGGGTGAATAGCCGTGCGAGACAGGCGGGAAAAGCGAGACGAGTGAAATTGGGGCTTACCGGACGTGCGGCTACTTGGGTGGTAGTTTACGATTTGCTGTACGGGGGTTCTCGGAACCCCCCGCAAGCGGGACCTGGCCAAAAATGGAGTATCGGTACCGGGCCACAAACCAATACAGTAGATAGCCCAATGGCTTAACTACTGGAAAGCTCAAGAGAACTGCGAGGACTCGTCCACCCTTAAGACCTGGGAGGAGGGCCAGAAAGGCATCGAGCCCACGGGCGATCTCCCCGCTAGGGTGGACCAGGAAGGCGGCATTGGGACGACCTGGCTCATAGCGCTCCCCTAAGGCCTGCTTGGCCTCTTCGCTCTGATACGGAACCATCCGGATCGGGGTGGCATCCGCATGAGTCTCCAGTCGCTCAAGACCATTCTTGGCGGTGACACAGAGGCGACATTGGCCGTCGTAGACCAGAAGACAGGCCTGAGACACGCGGGACGGGTTGATCTGGTTTGTTTTGTTTATTTGGTTCATCTTGTCGTTAACTTCGTTCAACCCAAAAACCAAACAAACGAGACAAACAAAATAAACCAAATAACGGCCCTGTTCCGTTGGCGGACTTTTTCAGCCTCCTGCCATTGCTGTGCGCAGCAAACGCAGGTATCATCCCGTCTATGCGACACACCTGGACGCTTATCGGTCTCCTTGCGGGACTCTGCCTCATCGGAGCCAATACCGCCCAGCTGATACCGGCTGCGACGGAGGCCGTCCGAGTTGGATGGATGCTATATCTCCTCGCATTTCCTATCGCCCTCGCAGGCCTCGTGTGGATGGGATGGAGCTGGACCGCCATGGCCTGCGTCATGTATGGAACGGTGGGATTGGCCCTAGACCTTGCCACGGTCACAAGCGTCTTAGGAGGAAAAGACGAAACCGGCGTCCTGCTCCTCTTTAGCGCGATGAGCGGGATCGTGAACTTTTTACTGATCCTGTTCGGCGGGCGCGCATTTTTTCATTCGCTCCAGGGGACCGCGCTTCCAGTATCCCGCCCTCCCAATCCTCCGTCCCCTTCTTCATCCGCAAGACCGTGATCCGTTCGAATCCGGCATCCGTTAACCACGCCCTCGTCTCGGCTGCCGAATACGTATTGCCCCGCTCGGTGAACAACAACATCGAGACGGCAAAGAGACTCGCCTCTTCGGGAAATAGCCCGTCCCGGTCGTGGAGAAAAGCGTCTTGAATCAGCAGGCGGCCCCCAGGATTCAATGAAGCCAATGCGCGCCGAAACAGCGCCTGATTATCTTGCGGCGAATAGATATGGAGCACGTTTGAATACCAGATGACATCGTAGGCGCCGGGGATGGCTTTTGTCAGTAAATCTAACGGCAGGTAGGAGAGTCGCGGACTGGCCTTGTGAGTCGCCGCAATCTCCTTCGCCACGTCGAGGGCTGCGGGACGGTCACATACCGTGGCACGGAGCGTGGCGTTCTTTGCAAGAAAGGCCATGGCATAGGTGCCAGGACCGCCGCCAAGATCAAGCAGGGTCCGCGCGCCACGCAGGTTGATCTGAGCGGCAATCTTCGAAGCTATCTCCAAGGTCCGATGATGCATCGCCCATGTGAATCGGCGACGATAGTCCGGCTCCTCCGGCTCATCGTAATCGAGCGGCAATCCATTCTTCACCGATTCCAACACGCGTCCCCAATCGGCCCAGTGGCTCGTGATGAGCCGGAGGTAGTCCCCCCGATAGGCCGGATGATGGGCATTCAACGCCGTTGCGCCCAATCGGCTATTCCGATAGATCTCACCCTGTTTCTTCAACAGGCCGGCCATTGCAAGGTTCCGACAGAGAATGGCCAACCCCCTCTCACTCAGCTTCATCTCACGAGCCAGGTCAGGAATCGTCCATTCGTCAGTCCCAATGGCCGTAAAGAGGTCCAGCTCAATGGCAGCGATCAGGACCCGCGGCAACCGGTACGCCGTGATCGCATCGCGAAAATCGTCGAACGTGGCGATCCGCTTGCTCACCCGGCCACGCCGATCGTCCGCACGCACCAGCGCATCAGGTCCTGCACGGCCGTGGGGTTCATCAGGTCTACGTTCCGTTCGAATCGAGCGGCCACATAGTCATCGGTTATCTCAGTCTGTTCTGAAAAACCTGACTTCAACAGAATCGCACGGTATTTTGCGACTGCCGGTTGAATGTAATACTTGGCTTGCTTCGCGATCTCATCGGGACCAAGATCCTCCGGCGTCCCATCGGAGAGCAGCGCCATGACATCGTCCAGTGCCACGCCATACTGGCAGAGCAACAGTCCATCCGGCGTCAGTTCCAACTCCCAGCCATCGGACCCAAGATCCATCATCAACGCGCCGCCTGCTTCAAATTCCTTCAATTGGGGAAATGCTGGAGCCAGCGCGGCCCTGAGAGCGGTCCACCCTGGCGAAGTTTCCTCACTCATACGTGCGCCTTTCTCGGAGGCGGCGCCCCGTCCTGCCCTACAAGCCTGGCGCGCAAGACCGCCAACCGTTGAATATTCTCTTCAAGTTTCGGCAGCTGATACTTCCGATCCATATGCACCACCAATTCAAGAAGATCCGCTGCTTCACGCAGCTTGCCTGTCACTTCATAACATTGGACCAACACATAACGAGCACCGCCTGTCCGCAGCTCATCGCGCGCGCGCTCGGCAATGGATTGGCTGGTTTGGCAACAGGCAATCGCGTCGTCGTAGCGCTGCTGAAGTAAAAATGTTCGGCCGATCATGCGCCAGGCATCGGCCACGCCACCTTCATTTCCCAACCGCCGCATCAGGACCAGCGACTGTTCATAGTATCCGATCGCCTGCTCGAACTCTTTGGTCTCGCGCGCGACCAAGCCAAGGTCCGAAAACAATACCGCTTTACCTGCATCGTCCTGCGTCTTGCACATGAGGTCCAACGCTTCGAGATAGTAGGCCTTGGCGCGATCCCATTCGCCCGCGTCGGCTCTGAGATTCCCTAAATTGCCCAACGTCGTCCCGATCCCTTTTTCATCCCCAAAAATCTTCTGGAGTTCCAACACCTCTTGATAGTAAGTCTGGGCTGATTCCCGACGCCCACTAACCGCACAAATGTTCCCGAGATTTCCCAGCGTGGCGGCCAACGCCCGTTGATCCCCGGTCAGCCGGTCGCATTCCAACGCCTTCGCATAGCAGGTATAGGCATCGGTGTAGAGCCCGCGCGAAAAATGCTCGTTTCCCTGGCGATTGAGTTCTTCGGAGAGTCCGTTGCGTAGCGTCATAATGCGGGCTGGAGTAACCGTTCGACCGCTTGCTTGGCGCCGGTGAGAATCGAGGCCCCGTCACCGACCAATAGACTATCGAAGTTGTACTTGAGAAGACGACGCAGTCCCTCATGGGCCTTCGTCGCATCGGCATACTTTTCTGCGGGCAGAAAACTGACGGAGCCGGCCGGCTTCCCGATCAACGCATCGCCGACAATCAGCACACCATTCCCCTGCTGAATGAACAAGGCCGACTCACCGGGAGACTTCTGATCTTTCAACTGAATCACCCAGATTCCGCCCGTGAGCAATTCGCCGTCTTTGAACGTTTTGGTTGGCTTGAGATCCATCTGCGCTGCATCCGCCTCTGGCACGTGCAGTTGGCAGCGAAACTCGTCCTGATACCTTGCCGCTTCGCGCGCATGGTCGCGATTCGTCACGATGATGTAATCGACAGGGCCGTTGCGGAGAATCAGCGAACTCGCTTCGCCAGTCATCGGCGGAGGATCGACCAGAATCTTATGTTCCCCGACCGTCAAGAAAAGCCCGTTGAAATCGAGCTGCTTCTCCTCCGAGAACCAAGACCATTGCCAGATACCAGGGAGAATGTTTTTCATCACAAGAGCCGATGGCTTATAGCTAATAGCTTATGGCACGGATGGATTCACAGCGCCGCAATGGCATCTTTGACGGTTTTCGTGACCTTGGACAGGATGCCAGCCTCATTCGGCATATCGATGATGTCGTCCTCCGAAACCGTAATGAATTTTCGATTCGGCCCCTTCGTGAAAGAAATCAGAAACATACTATTAGAAGGTGTCACAGGGATCACCACCTGCACAGCGGCATCAACCCCCTTCACCACCTCCAAAAACTTCTGTTTACCCTCTTCTATCTCATCCATCGTCTTCCTCCCTCTCCCTCTCCGCGGAAGTCGGTTGCTTCCCAAGCGGGGAGGCAGGGTTGCTCCTACTGCGCGCATCGACCGATCACCTTCCTAGGTGAGGGGTCTGCGAGCAGGGAGAGGCCCTGCCTCCCCGCTTCTTACATCTTGCTTTTTCCGCCCGCCAACAATTTTTCGACTTCCGCCACAATCACCTCTTCGCCGGCCAGATCCATATTGCCGACTCGCTGCCACCGAATCACACCCTGCTGATCGATCACATACACGTTGGGAATAAACTTCCCTCCGCCATACAATTTGTCCGTCACTTTGCTTGGATCGAGTAGATAAGGATAGGTGACGTTCACTGGAAAGGTGGACAAGAACTCGCCGATATTCTTCTTGGAGTCGCCGGAAGAATTGACGCCGAGCACAACGACATCTTTCCCTTTCGTCATCTCAGAAACTTTTTGCAGCGCCGATCCCTGCACCATACAGGGGTCGCAGATGTGGAACAATCCGAGTACCACGACTTTCCCCTTATAAGTATCCAGCCCCACCGTCTCACCAGTAATGGCCGTCAACGCAAACGAAGGCGCTTTCTCGCCGATCTTAAACAATCCCGCAGCAAGAACCAGATGGGCCGCAAGAAGAGGAACCAGTAATGCAAAGAGTGCAATCCAGAGCTTTTTCATGACGCCCTCTTTCATCTCAATGTTCAATGCCCAATGTTGAATGTTCAATTTCCAACCAGTCTGAAATTCAACATTGTGCATTCATCATTCATCATTCGCAGCTCCGGCTGCGTTGCTATCCTACCATGCAGATTTTTTCATGGGCAATGGCGCAGAGCCCCACACAGCAGCCACAGTGCCAGAATGCGTCACACTTAGATGGAGGGAAGGACAGCAGGAGAGCGATCTCTTACTACTTTACTAAGGGGTGGCTGGGATGATCCCAACTGCGCGCGTCCAACGAGGGCCTTCTGAGGCCGCGCGTTGCGCGAGCACGGGGATCATCCCAGCTACCCCGCCTCCTTTTTCAGCAGCCTGCGTTAGAGGGAGGGTTCGAAGAGGCCTAACTGCAACTCCTCCGCGCGGGTCAAAGGAATGGGGTAGCGTTCGGTAAAGCAGGCGTTGCAGTACTGGCCCGGTGTGCCGGGGGAGGCGTTCAGCATGCCATCGAGACTCAAATAGGCGAGGCTATCGGCGGTGATGTACTTCCGAATCTCTTCGGTCGAGTGGCTGGAAGCGATGAGTTCCTTCCTAGTGGGCGTGTCGATGCCATAGAAACAGGGCGAGACGATC
>JANNXZ010000241.1:0-1589 GCA_031409835.1 Nitrospirota bacterium | reverse complement strand
ATCTTCTTGCTCCTGCTGTCATCCTTCTCCTCGATCAAGCAGGCGGCGCTGATCATTCTCAATCTCCCGTTTGCCCTCATCGGCGGAATTGTCGCGTTATGGGTGACGGGGGAATACCTGAGCGTGCCGGCTTCGGTCGGATTCATCAACCTCTTCGGCGTGGCCGTGTTGAACGGTATCGTGTTGGTGTCCTATATGAATTTCCTTCGTCGGCAGCAGGGAATGGACATTGAGCAGGCGGTGATGTCCGGCTGCATGATGCGTCTGCGGCCCGTGTTAATGACAGCACTGGTCGCGTTACTGGGATTGGTACCGCTTGCCTTTGCCAATGGGATTGGGTCAGAAGTTCAGCGGCCCCTGGCCGTCGTGGTGATCGGCGGACTGGTCAGTTCGACACTCTTGACGCTGATTGTGTTGCCGGTGCTCTACAAGTGGCTCGAAGAGCGATCCGCCGTCCCAGGCCCTTCAGCGAGCGTCACCCCAGACAGTCATTGATCGACGGGATGGAACGTCACGTCCTGGCAGATCGCCGGCCAGACGATTCCAGGTTATCGCGAGGAACAGGGAGTCCCGAAGGATTCGACCACGGAGACGTATGTCGCGCTGAAAGCGGAGATTCACAATTGGCGATGGCAGGGCGTGCCTTTCTATCTCAGGACAGGTAAACGCCTCCCGAGTAAACTGACCCAGATTGCAGTGACCTTTCGTGAGGCCCCTACCCAAGTGTTTCGGTCTCTCGATCCCGGCAGTATTCCACCCAACATGCTGCTGATCATGCTCCAGCCCAGTGAAGGGTTCTCGCTCTGTCTCCCCGAAGCCTACGAGACGCTGCTCCGCGACGTCATGATCGACGATCAGACCCTCTTCGTCAGCGCGGATTTCACCGAAACGGCTTGGCGCCTCTATGCCCCGCTGTTGACCGGCGAGAAATCCGGTCACTTCTATACGGCTGGAAGCTGGGGACCAAGTGAAGCGGATGCGCTGCTGGAGAAGAATGGGCATCGGTGGGCGTTGGGGTGGTAAGCGCAAGGGTGTGAGGAGCTTTCTTTGCTCCCGGAGCGCGCGCCCTCAGAAGGGCCTCGCTCGACGGCCGCAGTCGAAAGCTCCTTACACCCTTACTTGTCTGAGTATTGAATTGAAGAAGAGAATATGAATGGATGCGCGCAGTGGGAGACCAATCAGGCCACCCTCCTAGGGGAAAAACGAGCAAGCTCGGAAGGATGGGAAGGGAGTAGCCAGGCGCCCTCCTTGCTCGCAGAACGCGCACGATCAGAATGTGTGACCAAACAAGCAACACAGACCAAATAAACAAGAGAGACCAGCCGGTCCTTGCGTTTCACGCGCCGCCGTCTGCGCTGCTCAGGTGCGCGATGATGAGTCTTGCGTCGGCGACGGGATCTGTCGTAAAGGGGGCTGTGTGCTGATTGGTTACCGGGGTGCTCAATCGCTCGGCCGCCTGGCGGATGAGAAGAGGGAACGACGCGTCCTGCTGAATGTGTCGGAGATGTGCCATCGCATCTCCATGCCATGGTGGGGAAGGGAGCTGCGCGATCCACGCTTCGGTAGCGCGGGCCACGGCGCGTCTGGCA
>JANNXZ010000240.1:0-6026 GCA_031409835.1 Nitrospirota bacterium | reverse complement strand
TCACGGGTGAGATGCTTCTCGAAGCGCATCTCACAGGTCCATTTGATATCCAGCTTCTTATCGATGATCTGCTGGCACAACCGTTTAGCCGGTGAGAGGGCTACGCACTCGTCGGTGAAAAAGAACCGCTGGGCTCCATACCGCTGCTTGAGCCAAGCCAATTCCTCGACCGTCCGTCCCGGTTCTTTCTGTCTGAAGTTCTGGTGATCCAGCGTGAGAGCGCAGAACGCACAATCTTTGTAATAGCAGCCTCGTGAAAACTGCACAGGCAGCACCGGCTCCGGCGACAAATACAGTCCGAGCGGGAAGCCGTCGTAGTTGGGAGCCGGCAGCTGATTGATGTTTTCAGAATAAAACGGCTGGTTAATCGTAATCTTTCCGTTCTGGCGATAGATCAGATTCGGAACTTTGCTGAAATCTTTTTTCCCGTCCAATTGATTGACGAGTTCGAGCAACGCCGTCTCACCCTCGAACACGATGATATCGTCGGTCAGCTCGAAGAGGCTCGGGCAGCGGCGCACGTTATCGACCAATCTCGTGAAGATGCTGCCGCCAATGGTCAGATGGATATTGGGCGCGGCTTCCTTAATCAAACGACAGAGTGTCAGACCGGGGATAATCTGCGAGGTCGCCGTAATCGACACGCCGATCAAATCCGGCTGGTCACCCACAATCGACTGCACGAAATGCTCCTGAAAGAGCCGGATGTAGGGGTTCTGGGCTTCATCCCTGATGACTTTCATCAGATCTTTGGATGAATAGATGGAATAGTTGCCGAACTGATTGTCGACGACCGTCAGTCGGGTCGGGAAATAGAGCGTGGAGAGCACCTCCAGCCATTTGTCGATGAGAAAGAGACTTTCCTTATAGGATTCGAGGTCGTAGAAGCCCTCCCCGCGGAGCGTCTCCTTGGCCGGTTCGATCCGATCGATGAGATAGGGAAAGCGGTCCAGCGACTCCACCACTCTCGCCAAATGCTCAGCGCTTCCCGGTCCAGTGTCTCCAGTTCGCTCCCGCTCAAGCGCGCGCTGTTTATCGACCAACTCTTGATAGAGCGCCGCCCCATAGGAGTGGGTAACCACTGTATCTAAGAGTTCGATCCCAAGATCGCGTTGGGAAACATTGGTGACGCCACCCTGAGCCAAAAACCCCGTCAACGAGGGAAGACTCAGATAGGGCTGTGACGGATGCCACGTTGGAGGGAAAAGCAGTGAAACCTTCATGCCAATTCGCCACCAAGTGAGGGAGAAATAAGATGATTTATCAATAAATTCAGACCAATTTTATACACTCCGGTATTGGGCAAATGCAACTCTCGGAAGCTCTCACTTTCTCCAGCTCCCGCCTGCCCCATCGTATTTTTAACTGACTTTCCATAGACATGCCACTGCCTCTTCCACTGGTATTTGGCGAAGGTGGCGCGCGGCGGGACGTTGTGCGTCATGAACTTGAGCGCAAAGCACACCCATGGCTATGCTCTATCTGGTTGAGTTCGAGGCGACCCAAGCCGGCGCTCCGACGAGCCATGAGCCGACGATCGAGCGGCTCGACACACTCGTCATCCCAACCCTCGAGAGTCTGGGAAAGGATGGCAAGGTCCGTGCTGGAGGCATCGCCGCCGGTACTCTCGCCGGGGCCTTCGTGGCTGGAGCCAAGTCAAAAGATGAGGTGACTGAGTTCGTTCGCGCGCTTCCCGCATCGAGCATCATCCAGTGGAAGGTGACGCCGCTCGAGACCTTCGCACACCTGGCCGACATCGAGAAGAAGGTGGTGCAGGGACTCCGCACGCAAAAGTAGTTTAACTCTCAACCGACCCAGATCACGTCGGATCTGCATGCCTCACACGCGGTCGCAGCGAAGGCGCTTGCGCGTAGCCACAAAAATCATGCTGGCACACAAACAAGAACACCCCAGTCCGGCCTGATGCCGGACTGGGGTGTTCTCGTTACGCTATCGCTCTTTCCCGCTACAGCTTCAGGGTAAACCAGGTGGAAAGCGACTTCATGCCGTTCCGTTCAATGTTGTTACCGTCCCACACCGCGAACGCGATGGGCACGGACATTCCCGCTTTGAACTGGGTATCGTTGGCATCGCCGGTTTCCAACGTGCGCTTCACCACCACGCGCCAGGTTGGACCAGTGTATCCACCACCCTTGATGGAACCAGACGGTTCCCACACACCGTTTCCGATCACATCCTGATGCGCTTGCGTCGTGAGGGTGCTGAAGCCATTGGCGTTCAGATCCTCAACCGAGCTCACGCGCAGCGTCGGATCGGACATGATGTTGCCAGACCAAATGCCTGGATTGAAGGGCCCAAGGCTCCGACCGATCCGGTCCGGATAGGTCACGCCGCCCGCCGGCTCTTCGAAGTAGTAGTCCCAGAAAATGCCTGGATATTGGTCGTCCACGTCCCAGATGCCGGCACTATCCTTGCCGATGTCCTTCTGCCACTCTGCGTTCCACCGCCAAATGTTGGTGGTGCCGCCTGACTGACCCATGCACTGGAAGGGTGGCGCGCCGGCCAAGTTGACTGGGAACATGACTGCCGCCTGATCCCGGAAGTCCTGGGGACCGATGGTCGTATCGTTCTTGGTCTGATCGATCCACTCGATGCGCAAACCGATCTCTTTGCCGTTCGTCATGGCTTTCACGAACACCGACTTCACCGAAATGTTCGGGTGCATCGGCGTAGTGATCAGCTGCCCGCTCAATGGAATAATCACCCCGGGCACGCCCTCCCACACTGGGTTCGCACCATCCATCGGGATCGATCCCTTGACCATCTTCGCCGGGATCGTCACTGGCTGGCTGACCGCCAAGGGAACCTGCCCGATCGTCAGCATCACGCCCACGATCAACGCAGTGAGAAGAATACCGAGCACCACACGCTTGCTGTGTGTCTGCACTACACTCATAGAATATCCCTCCTCTCGATTAAAATAATACACTCAAATTCACGCCGACGATCAACGCGGATCAGTCATGATAGAGAAGATGGCCAAAAGCACACCAGCAATCAACGACGCGATCAGAATACCGATTCTTACGCGGTTGTTCGGTGGCTTTTCCTCTTTTGTCATAGGATACCCCTTCTCTCGATTGCAAATAAAGAACGGTGACCTACGACACGTACCGACACACACCACGGAGAGATCTTCATGATCCTAGACAATCGCTAGACCGTTCCGACCGGCCCATCCGCCTCTTTGTCTTTGCCCTGATCCTTCTTGTCCAGGAACGAATCTGCGCCGACTTCGTTCAGCAACAGACTCAGCTCATTCCCCTGATCCTGCGCGCCGCACTCGTACGTCTGGCCTTCCGGTGAACTGAAGGTCGCGGGACGATAATCGGTTTCCGAGTAGGGTTGAGGAACGACGCCAAGGAATACGGCTTCGAAATCCATCCACTCTGCCATCAAGTCCGCCACGTGTTTATAGAAACCTGACCCGGCTTTCTTGACCAACATTCTGCAAAACAACGGAACCCACCGCCCGATATGATTCTTGACAAACTTTTTCTGCGCATCCAGGACGATCTGAGTCTTGTCTGCTCCATCGTGACAGCGGGAATAGGATTCTTTGTAGGCCAGGAAATGCATAAACTCGAATTCGACGCTCAAATGATCCAATCGCTCATGAATGTCCTTGGATAATTCCACCCCGAATGCGCGATAAAATCCGGCGATATCGCCCATGACCTGCGATTGCGCGAACACATGGTCGTTTCCGAAGAGCGTTTCGTAGGGGGGGCAATCGAGCGTGATGACATTACTGAAGACTCGACGATGCTCGGCCTGCAGATCGCCGAGTTGCCAGTTGACACATTCCGATGCGACCACTTTTTCGATCTGATCGAACTGCTTGCGCAGCAACACCAGCTTGAGTTTGGCCCGCTCACCACCGATGCCGTCGAGCGCCTGGTCCAAAGCATTGAGCGCCACCCGCCCATCGTCGACAAACTCTCCGCATTGCACGTAATCGAGAAACTCGTCGTCTTCCGGATAGAGCTGACTCCACGAGACAAGAAGATAGAGCTTGCTGCGACTGAGTGCGCGTTCAACTGCGGGTGAATCCTTGATGGCCGGCAACGCTGGAATGACCCCTGCCGCAGACAGCGAATTGGTGGGCACCGGCTGTTTACTCGTCATGAGATTCGGTTCCTCAGTTGACCCTGTTGCGTATGATGAATTTCCCGGGCATGAGAGAACAAATCTTTGGCTCAAGACCCCGTATGCTAGGTATGGGCCAAGGAGTTGTCAAGTGCGATCTTGCCATTCGCAGGAGATATTCTAAACCTATGATCTCTCAAAATATATCCCCTTACGATCTCACTGTCTCCCTCTTCCTTCTTGCCATTCAATCCTGTTCCTCTGGATCACGAGAGCGGCTGTGCCAACAATCGATAGGGTGTGACTCGAATAGCCAGGCGATCGTTCACTGTCCGGCACACTTGTTCGCACAACCCACATCCGACGCAACGCTCAGCCGCCACCACAAGACGCTGCGTACCGAAATCCATGGATAGGGCATCCGTGGGACATTTCGATGCGCAGGCATGGCACCCCTGCCCTGCCGTGCAGACTCGGTGCGAAACAATCGCGAGGCCCATTTGTATCTGCCCGCGTCCTTCGACAGGAAGCAACGCCTCGGTGGCACAAGCTGCAATGCACGGCACATCCTCGCAGAGATAACACGGCATCTGATCCGCAAAAATCACCGGTGTCCCGTTCTGCGGATGAAACGTAATCGACCCGTACGGACAGACCTTGCCGCAATCGCCGCACTGTGTGCATCGCTCTAAAAACAACGCCTCCTCGACAGCGCCTGGAGGGCGCAACCAATCCGTCCGCACTGGCGGTGGAGCCGGTTGGTCCGGCGCGGCATGTTGATGCTTGGAAAATTCTTGTGCCGCTTTGGCAACGGAGACGACAGAGTCCTTGAGGAAGTCGCGGCGTCCATATGTCGGATCGGTGGCCACAATCATGCACCGTTACATGACGCCGTCGGCGCGCAGCTTGTAGACCTCGACGCAGCGGTCGCAGGCCCCAAATTCGATATCCCAGCCAGGGTGATTCTCGCGTATGAAATCAAGCACATAGGGCTCGAGCTTGTTGCCCATATCCTCAACCCACGAATAGGTCGGGAACCGACACAAGGGGCATGGAAATCCCGGCATCAACATGATTCTATTTTCTGTTTCCGGAACCTCGCCTCCCTCGACATCCACGGCACGGTCCATCACACGCAAGGTGTCCGACGCCATTTCGATCAATTCCGAGTGGGTAAAGAAACTCGTCTGCCACAATCCCTCGAACACCGATTTCAATTGTGGCGCGGGAATCTTGCGGTACCAGGAACGAAACTCTTTGAACCGGTCTTCTTTCCTGAGCATCGGCTCTTTGCCTGCGACAGCCAGCCGGCTGTCCACGGTGAGGCTCCACAACACTCGATAGCGTTGAAGAATGAGCGTTTCCTCGCCGGGATTTTGCCCGACCTTGGTATCCGGATCGTACCCAAAGACCGGGTCCAGCATATCCGAGATATGCAATAATTCATGGCGGCAATAGCGCGTGAGGGCAGGATCGTAGAATCGACGTGGGATGAGCTTGATCCCAACGCCTCTCAACCCTTTTTCTTCGAACTCTCGAGCCAGCTCGTGCTCGACGGACCCCCACTTTCTGAGAATATCGACGCCTTCCTGATCCTCCTTGAGCACTCCCTTGACGAGCACGATGCCGACTCGTTCTTTGAGCAACGGATATTCGTTGAAGGCATCGCGGATGATATCGGAAAACCCCCAGGTCCCGAACATGTACTGATAGAGCTTCTTGAACTCGCTCTCACGATCGTCGAGCGTAAACTTCTCGTAGATCGGGTCGGCGAGTTCGTGGAACTCTTTATAATAGGTGGGATCGCCTTCCCGCTCCGTCTTTTCGACGAACGAGTCGATAACCTCTTGCAGCAATGCGGGCTGAAAACGAAGTTCCATACGAGTCCTCAATCATCCAATTCGGTCTGGCTACGC
>JANNXZ010000239.1:0-3055 GCA_031409835.1 Nitrospirota bacterium | reverse complement strand
TCCGCGATATGTTTTTGAAAGTCCGGGTCTTTGAGTTGTGCAATGAGCGGCCAGATCACCATGATGAGAGCAAACAGGCCAAGGCCGGCGTAGATGATAAGCCGAACCGGGCGTCGGCGGATGAAGGGGGTCGGTTCTTCTAGATCGGGTGGAGAGGCGTTCATCGGTTCATGGGGCGCCGTGATGGTGTGAGGCATGATCCGGCACATCGTAGCAACGTGAATTGGAGAGAGTCAGGCGGAGTTGCCTGTTTCTCTTTATTAATCAGCGTGATATAGGAAGTGCGCTATACTGAATGAGTGCAAATGCTGTGATGCTCAGGAGAAGCCGTGATGAGTTCTGAGTCGAAACATGGAAATAGCCAGAGGCGATGGATATGTATGATATGGCTCCTCGCCGTCTGGGGGTGTCTCGCCATGCCGCTGGCTTCAATCGAAGCGTCGGCAACCACTATCTATTCCTATATCGACGAGCAAGGTACGCCTGTGATGACAGATAACTTTAATATGATTCCTGAGCGATACCGTGCAAAGGTCAAAACGACTGAGCAGATAGCGACTGCTCCCCAGAGTCCCTCCACAGCCAGCGCCATTCATGAGCGCGTATTGAACTTTGGAAAGCAGCTTCGAGATATGGTTTCCGGAGCCGCCCCCAACATCTCCGGGCTCTCTCACTCACAGTCGGAGATTCTGACCTACGCTGGTCTTGCGGCGATAGTCCTGCTTATCGCCATGAATGTGATGAAAGGTCAATTTATCCGCCTTCTGGCTTTGGGGTCTTTGATCTTGCTCGGGCTTGCCACGCCAGTGCTGATGTACGTGTCGGATGATGGCCCGATGGATGTGATGAAGAACAAAGCTTCTCAGGTCGAGAAGAAACACCAAGACCGTGTCCAGCAGATTCCGTAACCCGTCTCAGCGATCCCCACAACCAATCATCAATGTCGGCTAGCAGGCTGCAGAAAAGCTATTGTGGCCTGCTAGAGCTTTGATGGTTTGCACGTGTGGCACAACAGAAAAACATTGTCGCGGGATGCTCAAAAAGGCTGTCCAGCAAGGCCGCAGCGAGTGAAGGGCCGAGGCGTACCCTTTGGGGTACGTTGAGGGTCTGAACGATGCGAGAACGCTGCTGGCGGACTTTTTCAGCATCCTGCTAGTCCGCATACTTGGGGACAGGTATCTTCTTGGCCGTAGGCGGCTGAGGAGCGAGCCGGTGCTGAGAGAATTCTCGCGAGTAGGGATTCAGGATGGGGTCATGGGTGTGCCGTTGCTGTTGCTTCACAAGGTCGACACTTTGCGTGCTGATTTCTACACGATCGACTAGCGCCTTGGTCGTGAGTGGGTCCGGCAGGCCTTGTAACGAAAATAGCTGAAAGGCCAGGGTCCACTCCAGTTTATCCTTGCTCGCCTCTTTCACAATAAAACGCGCCTGAGAGGATGCGGCACCTTTAAACAACAATACCCAAATATTCGATCGGAATGAGGGAGAGGCTGGATCCTCCGAAGGGCGAAATTCTGGGACGAGCGTGGGGATCTGGGCGAGGGGAACGCCTGGGGAGAATTCGATATCGACGAGCCGAACGAATAACGTTTGATTTTCGCTTTCATCGTTGGGATCGACGGAATAACTAAAGGAGTATCGGACGTCGATGCCATGGCGTGTAAAGGTATAGACATCCTCGCCATTTTCAGGCGACACGAGCTTCCTATAATACTTCTCCCAATCGGTGATGGCGTAGTAAGTAAAGAAGCGTAGAGCGGACTTCCGGTCGCGCACCGCCTGCGGCATCCCAAGCTTTTGATGTAACTCCGTCTGTGTCAACCCGAGGTACCCATCCTCGAAATAAGCTGCCGCGAGGACTGTAGAAGGTTGGAGCCAGATGCCGGTGGTCGATAAGAGGAGCAGGGCTGAGCAGATGGTAGGAATGGAAAAACGCAGGAACACGGTTTCTCTCCAGCTGGTCTCGGCATCGTATCGGCGGTAGTCCATCCTGTCAAGACGAGAGAATTGAGATTGCTTGCCGGTGTAAGAACTGGTCGGTTATGATGGCCGGACTTTCTTCACCTTCACAGTGGATTCGATCGCGGAGACAGGTCGTATGAGTGGATCGTTAGAAGCCTTACTGCAACAACGCATTCTGGTCCTCGACGGGGCTATGGGAACCATGATCCAGCAGCGGAAGCTGGACGAGGCTGCGTTTCGTGGCGAGCGGTTCAAAGATTGGAAGAAAGATCAGCGGGGGCACAACGATCTGCTGAACCTGACGCAGCCCGCCATTATCGAGGAGATCCATCGCCAGTACTTCGAGGCCGGCGCCGATATTGTGGAAACGAATACATTCAACGCGCAAGCTATTTCACTGGCTGACTACGGCATGGAGTCGCTGGCCTACGAGATTGCGAGAGCCGGAGCGGAATGTGCCAAGCGTGCTGCGGAACAAGTCATGAAGACAGTGCCTGGTCGGTCGTGCTTTGTGGCCGGCGCCATTGGACCGACAACGAAGACCTCGTCTATTTCGACCGATGTCAACAATTCGGCGGCGCGCGGCACGACCTATGACGAACTGGTGACAGCCTACTACGAGCAGGTCCGTGGCTTGCTCGACGGTGGAGTGGACGTGTTGTTGGTCGAGACCATTTTCGACACGCTCAATGCGAAAGCTGCGTTCTTTGCCATCGATAAGCTTTTCGACGATCGCCACATCAGGCTTCCCCTCATGGCCTCGGTGACATTTATTCAAGCGGGCAGCAATCGTGGAGTGACCGGCCAAACGATTGAAGCCTTCTGGAATTCCATTTCCCATGTGCCCTTGCTGAGCGTTGGTATCAACTGCGCGTTGGGTCCCAAGGAAATGCGTCCGTTGATTGAAGAACTCTCGGGCCTGGCTCCGATCTATGTCAGTAGCCATCCGAATGCCGGGCTGCCCAATCCGTTGCTGCCAACGGGATTTCCAGAGACACCCGAGAGCCTGGCGCCTCAATTGAAAGAATGGGCACAGAATGGCTGGCTGAATATCGTCGGTGGCTGTTGTGGGACGACACCAGGACACATCAAG
>JANNXZ010000238.1:0-7975 GCA_031409835.1 Nitrospirota bacterium | reverse complement strand
GCCATTCTGCATTGCCCGGAGTCGAGTTTCCTGGGTTGAAGGATGTCGATTTGGGGTGGAGATGGAGATCCTGACGTTAGAGGAGAAGAATCATCTGAGACTCTTCTTGTGAATCGCGTCCCCTACTCAGACCGTGCCAGTAGCATCTGAGACCTATCAGGAACAAGGAGGTGCCTTCATGAAACGAGAACAGGTCGTATCTGGGAGCGGGCTTCAGTCTTTAGCGGAAGTGGTTAATCGGAGACAAGACCCCCGGCCCTCGGTAGAATTTGGGTTGATGTACTCAGCGCAAGACCCCTCCGGCGAGATCCTCATGGGCGACGGCATGGTCACGGATCTCTCACCTGCGGGAATGGGCATTCGCGGCAACACCTCCGTCACGCAGGGGACAGAACTCACGATTTTCCTCTATCTTCCCGACGGGCAAGACCCGCTGTTCGTGATGGAAGCCAGGGTGGCTTGGGCCTCTGGACATCGGTTCGGAGTCGAGATTCTCAAGATGAACCTGCGGACACGAAACCGACTCCGTTACTTTTTACTCTCGAATCTCGCGCATTCTGATTAGGTCGATTGCCTGCTCACGGAGAACGCGATGGCCGCACGTCGAAGGACGCACAAACGAGCGACGACCCATCTCCCAATCAGGTCACTGATAACCTGTCCGAGAGCGGGTGTAACCTCAGCAGCGCACTGATGTTGCCAATGGGAAGCTCCTGAGATCTCTATCTGACAATCTCCGAGACATCCCATCCGATCCTTATCTCGAAGATTCGGGTGGTTCGGACCGTGGGAAACGAATACGGAATCGAATTTCTTCTCGTCACGGGACGAGAGCGAACCCGGTTGCGCCATTTCATCTGGAAACATATGAACCACTCCACAGTCAGAGGCGGACCTCCATTATTTACCCTCGTCGACCATTCACCCACACATCGGCCACAACTCAAATCCCTGCCCTAACCCGCATGATTCATGACGCTTCTGCTGCACGCGCGGATACGCGGCTGTGACGGGCTGTCTCGCCGTTCAGCCCTTCGAGATACTGTTGGGGACTGGCACGGTTCTTCTCGGTGCCAGTCCCTGGCTCCGAGTGCCCGTATCACGCCCCCTCCCTCACCCTCCCCATAATATGGGGAGGGATGGGGTGGGGGGCGACGAACCTTCATGAAAAATGCGGGCAGTGCGGTTCCGAGCCAATGCTTGTCCTCTAGAAACGCTGCGTGCTAGGATCTCGGTGAGTGAGCACTTACTTACCATGAAGAAACGAATGACACAGACCCCGAGCGTGCAGCGGGCTTCTGCACGCGACCGTCAGGCCAGCCTCATTTCTCTCGCCGCATCGCTCTTCGCCAAAAAAGGGTTCAACGGCACCACCACAAAAGAAATTGCGAAAGCGGCGGGCGTGAGCGAGGGTTTAGTTTTCAAGTATTTCCCGACGAAACGGACGCTCTACGCCGCAATCCTGGCAGAAAAAGTCACCGTCAGCGAACTGCTCGAAGCGGTGGAGGCGGCGGCGAAGAAACACGATGACCATCGCGTGTTTACGATGATTGCGCGCTATCGTATTCGCCCAGACGTCGATTCGACGTTCTTGCGACTCCTCTTGTTCAGCGCGCTGGAAGGGCACGAACTATCCGACATGTTCTTCGGGAAGCACCACAAAGTGTTCTACGACCACCTCGCCGCGTACATTCGCACAAGGATTGAAGACGGCGCATTCCGCCCGGTCGATCCCCTTCTGGCCGCCCGCGCGTTCATCGGCATGGTCGTCCACCACCGTCTGCTCCACGAGATCTTCGGGGTCCCGATGCATCGATCCCATGAGGAGACCGTGGCAACCTACGTCGACCTCTTCCTTACCGGACTGATCAAAAAAGCGCCGGGGAGGATCTCGCGATGAATCCCCTGAAACAACATCCGATCGTCACGCTCGGAGTGATCATTTTCTTTGCGGTCTCGGCCCTCGTCGTGTTTCGCCTCAGCAGCGGCGCCAAAACCGACACCCGCAAAGCCCGCGTCATCACCGTTGCCACCGCGGCGCCGTTGAAACAGGATCTCGACGTTCGGCTTGCTTATACCGCCGACATCACCCCCAACCAAGTGGTCAATCTGTTTTCACGGGTCGACGGCTACATTGCCAAGGTCTACGTCGAGAAAGGCGACTTGGTCAAACCCAACCAGCTCTTGATCGAGATCGATCACACGGATTATCGGCATGCCGTCGACCAGGCCAAGGCAAATCTGGCCGCAGCCAGAGCGAGAGTCGCGCAGCAGGATGCGAGTGTCCGCAACACCACCCTCACGCTGAGCCGGATGCAAGCGCTGATCAAAGACCAGTTTGTCTCACAACAAGATATGGATAACGCACAAGTCGCGTACGACGCATCGGCGGCGGCGCTCGACTCTCTCCGTGCACAGGTCCAGCAGGTGGAGGTCGCCCTGGCACAGGCTGAGACGAACCTGGCCTACTCGTATATCCGTGCGCCCTTCGCGGGCTATGTGGCCGAGCGCAACCTCGATCTTGGCGCCTATGTCAGTGGGACAACTGCCGGCACCTCTACCATCTCGCGCGGGATTCTCACCCTCCATCAGATTCAGACAGTTCGTACTCTGATCGAGGTCGTCGAAAAAGACGTTCCGCTCGTCAGGGTAGGTCAAAAAGCAGAAGTGCGCGCCGAAGCCTATCCCAATCGCGTCTTCGAGGGCACAGTCACCCGTGTCGTTCAAGCCCTGAACCGAGCCACCCGCACAATGACGATTGAGGTCGACCTCCCTAACAAGGATCATGTCCTGAAAGGCGGCATGTTCGCCCGTGTAGAAGTCCTGGTCGGCACCCATCGAAGCGCGATTCAGATCCCCATCGACGCAGTGAGTCGATTGGAAGACTCCCAATATGTCTACATCGTGCGCGAAGGAAAAGCCCAGCGGGTGCCGGTGGAAATCGGAGTCCGCGACGAGAACCGGGTGGAAATCACGAAAGGCCTGGACGGGTCGGAGCAAGTGATCGTTTCCGGGAAAGACCTCGTGCACGACGGCAGCCCCGTACAGACGCAACCGATGACTCCGGTGAAAAGTGATGGGTGATGCGTGATCAGTCACCTGGAAATTTGCGTTCTCCCAATCCCTAACTCATCACTCATGACCCATCACTCATCACTGCTGCTTGCATCATGTGGCTAACCCTCCTTGCGCTTCGCAATCGCATCGGCGTCCTGATGCTGTCCCTGGCCATGGTGATTCTTGGCGGCACCTCCGTGCAGCGGCTGCCGGTCGATCTCTTTCCACAAATTCAAGTGCCCGTCGCCTTCGTCGGCGTCATCTATAAAGGCGCGCCGCCGCTCGACATCGAACAAAGTGTCGTCTATCCCATCGAGAAAGCCGTCAGTTCTTCGTCGAACGTCGAGCATGTCGAGTCGTTCGCCAAGCAGGGCATTGGCGGGGTGCAGATCTGGTTCAACTGGGGTGCGGATATTAACGTCGGCCAGATGGAGGTGATGCAACGCGTCACACAAATTCTCAACAGCCTCCCGCCCGGCATTTTGCAACCCTTCATCGTCAAGTTCGACGTCTCCAATATCCCTGTCGCCCTCGTGACGGTCTCCAGCGACGATTTGGACGAACGAGCCTTGTACGATCTGGCCTCGAATACGATTGCGCCGCAGATTGAACAGATCGCCAACGTCGCCGCCGCCACCGTGGAAGGTGGAAAAATTCGCCAAATCAACATCAACCTCGACCCGGCGCTATTGACCGCTCGAAGCCTGTCAATCCTCGACGTCGTCAAATCCGTGAAGGCCGCCAACCTCATCCTCCCATCGGGCGACATCAAAGTCGGCAATCTGGACTACAACGTCTTCACCAATAATCAGTTCCGCTCTGTCGACCCGATTCAAGACGTGATCGTGAAGGTCAACCAGCAGGGCAGCCCCGTGCGTGTGCGGGATGTCGGAACCGTGACCGATTCATCGGACATTCAGACCAACATCGTCAGGACGGACGGGGCCAGGGCCGTCTATCTTCGGGTGAACAAACAGCCCATCGCCAACACCGTGGCGGTGGTGGATGCGCTACGCAAGGTTTTGCCGAAGCTGGTCGGCATTCCGCCCAGCGTGAAGGTCGGGATTTCCTTCGATCAATCGGTCTATATCCGCCAGTCGATCAACAACCTCATCGAACAGGCGCTGCACGGATCGTTGCTGGCCGCAGCGGTCATCTTGATTTTTCTCCGTAGCGTGACGAGCACGCTGATCATCTCGGTCGCCATTCCCCTCTCGATCATGGTGACCTTCATCGTGCTGTATTTCTCCGGGCAAACCTTGAACGTATTCACTCTGGGAGGCTTGGCCCTTGGGATCGGCCGTCTCGTCGACGATTCCATCGTCGAACTCGAGAACATTCAACGCCACCTCAACACCACACCCCGCCGCTGGAACGCCATCCTGGAAGCGGCCCGCGAGGTGGCCATGCCCATTCTCGCCTCGACGGTCACCACGGTCGTCGTCTTTCTCCCGATTTTCTTCGTCGCCGGGGTTGCCCGCTTGCTCCTCATTCCCCTGACCATCACGATTGCGATCTCGTTGTTCACCTCCTTCTTCGTCTCGCGCACAGTCACCCCAGCGCTCTGCTATAAATTCCTCAAACCCGAACAGGAGTCTCAGCGTTCGATGCCTGCATGGTTCGTGCGCTTGATGGATTGGAGCCGAGGGCGATACGAGTCGTTAGATAAAGGCTACGAGGCATCGCTCCGCTGGGTCTTGGCTCATCGCTGGCGTTTCATCGCCGGTGTCCTGCTCCTCTTCACGGCCTCAGCCGCACTGGCTCCCAAGATCGGCACGGAATTTTTACCGGTGTCGGATGAAAGCCAGTTCCGCATCGTCCTGCGCGGACCGGTCGGTCAGCGAGTGGAAAAGACCGAGCAGCAAGTGGCCGAGGTCGAACGGGTATTGCGGGCGCAGATCCCCGCAGAGGAATTGGAAACGATCGTCTCCAGTACCGGCGTGCTGGCCCAGGGCCGTTCCTCCCTATTCAATCCGAATACCGGCCCCCATACGTCGAGCATCTCCGTCCATCTCGTCACGCCGGACAAACGGACCAGAAACCAAGTGCAAATCATGAACGACGTCAGACCCAAAGTCCTCAAACTCTTTCCAGGCGTCGCAATGTTTTTCGATCCAGGCGGCCTTATCAAACGAGTCACCAGTTTTGGGTCGCAGAAGTCCATCGATGTAGAAATCTACGGCTACGATTTTGAGCAGGCGCGCGGGGTGATCCAGCAGGTTGAAAGCATCATGCACCAAATACCGGGCCTGGCCGACATCGAAGTCAGCCGCGAGGAAAACTATCCCGAGGTCAACGTGGTGGTGGATCGTGAAAAGGCCGCGCTCCTCGGTATCAGTGAAACGGACGTCGCCAGCGCCGTGCTGTTCTCACTCAATGGCAACGGCCCAACCGACCCGATCATCTATACCGACCCTCAAAATGGGAACGAGTACTACATCAGCGCCTGGCTCGCGGAAGAACATAGAAAAGATTTCACAGACCTCGAGAATATTATTTTGACCGCACGAACAGGGGAACCAGTTCTACTCAAAAACGTCGCCTCACTCAAGCTCAATGCCGGCCCGGTCAAGATCGACCGCAAGTACTTTCAGCGGGTGGTCCATGTGACCGCCAACCCTGTGGACCGGGATCTCGGCGCCGTCGCCACCGACCTGGAAGCAGCCATTGCCAAGATCCAGCTCCCCCCCGGCTTCAGCATCCGGTTGGCCGGTCAGGTTCAACAACAGCGGGAAACATTTGAGGGGCTGCTGTTTGCAACAGTCCTGGCGCTGGTTCTCGTGTACATGGTGATGGCGGCGCAGTTTAAATCGCTGATCGACCCCTTCGTCATTATGTTTTCGGTCCCGATGGGCTTCCCCGGCGTGATCCTGATCCTCTTCCTGACCGATACCACCCTCTCCACCACGTCGATGATGGGCATCATCATGATGCTGGGCATCGTGGTCTCAAACGGCGTCCTGCTGGTCGATTATACGAACGTGCTGCGCCGGCGAGGGCGGGAGTTGCACGACGCGGCAGTCTCTGCCGCGCGGACGCGACTCCGGCCCATTCTGATGACCTCCCTCGCCACCGTGTTGGGGCTGCTCCCCATGGCCATCGGCTGGGGAACCGGAGGCGAAACGAACGCCCCATTAGCGCGCGCGGTCGTTGGAGGACTCAGTTTCTCCACGATCCTCACCCTCTTTCTCATCCCCACAATCTATGTGATCTTAGAGGAGCGGTTCCCCCGCCATGCGGATACGGCACCACAGGATGTAGACTGGATACCGGCCGAGCCGACTAGTTGATAGGGAAATACTGGAAGGTTGAGGCTCAGGCTGGATGAAGAATGCTCTGATCTTCGCTCAACCTCGACCTTGGCCTGCTGAGCGAAGCCGACCGATTACCCGACAGTTGGAAAGAGCCCCTTCAGTTGCATCGCCAAGCCAATGTCCCCGCTGATCTTGATACGTCCAGACATGGCAGCCGCTGGCCCGCTGAGCTGCCCCGTCAGAACCTTGAGGCAATCCTCTCCTGCCATCGAGAGCACAACGTGAGGGTCTGCATGCAGCCCCTCTGCAATCTGACAGACCCCCTCCCGAATCGTGAGAATATACTGCCCGCCCTGCGCGCCGCTCAGATCGAATTGATAGACCGCATCGAGATCTTCGGCCGCATCTGAATCGAGCCGATCTGGGAGAAGCTGGAAAAACTCTTTGATCGTGGTGGGATTCATAGTGTGTGGGAAGATGAGGGCTGTTCGGATCGATACCGGGGGCCGCGATGCCGCGCCCCCGGTCACTTCCTAATATCGGAGCGTGACCGTCGCGGTACTGCGACGCGCGCCGAAAAAGTCTTTGGAGAACGTCTCGACGACGGCAGGGTCATAGCCCTTGCAGCTGAAAATGTCGAGATAGGCGTTGTTCGTATCGTTTGCAAAATGGCCGCTGATCAACGAGGTCGAGATCAGCTGCACCATGGAATAGCCGGCCACGCGGCCTGAGCCAAAATCGACGACCTGGCACTCGCCAAAACGCTTCATGTCGATGAGCTCGCACAGCTCGACGACATAGCGACGGATATGGTCGGCATTTCGAATCAGGTCGGGATGACAATCTTGAAGATCGAGGGCGGTACAGAGTCCCCACGCCTTCCCCTCACCCACCATCTCCTGGGGGGCAATGGAAGCAGCTACTGGGGACTCGGTTGGAAAGATTGCGGACTCGGAATCGGTTGGGCTACTCATAGAGGTTATACACCTTTCTGTTAGGAGGGTGAAAAAACTGTGACGATGGACTGTCGTGCCGGACTATATCACGAAACTTTTCACATGAGTGAGGATGGAGAAACTTTTTTTACACCGAGGCGTTCAGATGGCACTCGATCGATTGACAAGGTTCTCGGCGGTCGGAGAGAATGCCGCCCATGGCTGATGTCACTCCATCGAACCCAAACCCGACTCCGCTTTCAGCCGACCTCCCCGATCGCCTCTGCACGTGGTGCCAAGTGGCGATGAGGAAACGGCTCGTCGGTGGCAAGCAGTTCGTCCACTACACCTGCCCGAAGTGCGTCTTCCAGCACACCACAGGCTCGGCCCAAAACCACCCAGCCCCGCACACTAGCCTGGTCTATCTAGTTGATCTGGTTTGTTTGGGTTGTCTGGTTTATTTGGTTCATTGAGTTAGTCTTGTTTAACCAAACAAACGAGACAAACCAGAAGAACCAAATAGACCGAATGAACAAGACCGGCTACCGGCGTGACAAACTCGTTTGCATGTGATCATCAAGGATATGAGCCAGTCGCTCCCTATCCTCAGGGCTGATTGATGTAATCTTCGCTCCAAACTTAGGGGAGCGCACATGGACGACTTGCAGCCCACAAACCAAGGTTCGCCCTTGCTCAAGCTCAATCACGAGTTGGAGCGCATCGCCGCTC
>JANNXZ010000237.1:0-3745 GCA_031409835.1 Nitrospirota bacterium | reverse complement strand
ACCCCAAAAAACACAAACACACCCACCCCCCAACGGCCTGGGAACAATAGGAGAGCGCGGACCCTCCGGGGCCCTGTCCGTTGATTGCAGGGGTGGCGCCTGAAGTCGTCGCAAGTCTCCATGAAGCTCACGGCCTCCTCTCCAGCGCAATCGATACGGCCATCAGCGATGTCTTTTCCAAGCGAGCCCCGCTCGACGATCCCGATCGTCAACGGCGATTGGAAGATGCCTATGCGGAGGTGATCAGCGCCCGCCCCTATCTGCAGCAGCACATTCGATGTGGGCGGAAGCCGGATGGTACGTTTCAATGGGAGTTTCCGACCGACCTCACCAAGTCCGCCACGGTCACCAACGGCGGGCTCCGGATCTTCCATTCTGTGAAGCGGCAGGCGATCCCGATCGGGTTCGACCAGCGACAGTTGGGACCGCTGGTGGGAAAGCTCCTGGGGTTTTTGGACGGCACACATCAGACCGACGAAGTCAAAACGATAGTGTCGACCTCGGGGCGAGATGGAGAACGTCTGCTTACGCGATTAATCGAAGCCCTTCACCAGCATGAGTGCTTGGTCAGTTCGAGCACCTCCTCTGTCAGGTCCCATTGGTTTGAAACGGTTCAAGATCGGGACACGATCCATCTCGGCCATGCCGCGTTGCTCTATCGGCAACAGGACCAAGCATTACTATTCGATCCCTGGCTGCTTCCCTGGTTTGCGGAATCTTCCGTCCCGTCGCTCTGGGGATCGTTGCTGCCCAAACCGGCTGCCGTCTTCTTGACCCACGATCACGACGATCATGTGGATCCTCGCACACTCCTGCACCTGCCCAAAGACACGCCGATCATCGTGCCGAGCAAAAGGAATCGGCGCACGCTCTCCTACGATTATCTGTCGCTCTTGCGAGAACTGGGATTTGGCTGCGTGATCGAATTGGCGCATGGAGAAAGCTGGGCCTTCGAAGGAGGCGCCGTGTACTCCGTGCCCTTCTACGGCGAAGACCCCTGCGATCTGGAAATGCCGCGCAACTGTTATCTCATCGCCGATCGTGGGTACAACGTGCTGGTGCATGCGGACAGCGGGCCGACGAATAGCGGCAAGTCCGCACTCAAGGACGGAGTGATCCAGGCGCTTGTGCAGCAGCATGGGCCGATCCCGCTGGTCTTTGCCTCGCAACAACAACTGCTCGAAGTCCGTGGCCATGCGGCTCACGCGCCCTTGTCTCATCCTGGGAAATGGCTCGACGTGGGAGAAAACGGCTATCTCACGAATGCGTATCTTGCCGAGGTCTGTGCGGCGGCGCAGGCCAAGCTGTTCGTGTCGTATGCCACCGGCGGCGCAGAGTGGTATCCGGACCATCTCTCGTTCATGTTCAGCCAACGGAATCCCGCGCGCACCGCCTTGCTGACGGCGCACTGGGAACCGCCTGAAATGCTCAAAGATCTTCTCGCCAAGAACGGATGCGGGTATCATTACGGTCATGCGTTGGATCTATTTCGTCGCACGACCGGCGGGGCGATAGAACCGCTCTCGACCGGGGAGGCCCTCACGCCTCTGTCGCTCTACCGGCTTGACCACGGCGATCCTCCATATATGAAGACCGGCAGCCGCACCGCTCCACTTCGATAGTTTGAAAGGACCGACTATGACCCTGCGCAAGAGGCAGCAAGACCCGATCCTCGTCACCGGCGTCGCCGGATTCATCGGCTTTCATACCGCGACCAGGTTACTGGAGCGAGGTGAGCAGGTGATCGGGCTCGATAATGTCAACGACTACTACGACGTGCGGCTGAAGAAGGCGAGACTGGCAAGGCTCAAGCCGTTCAAGTCGTTTTCATTCACGAAGCTCGATCTGGCCAATCGGGCCGGGATGAAGAAGTTGTTCGCAAAGCAACCGATCCGGTGCGTGGTCCATCTGGCAGCTCAAGCTGGTGTGCGCTATTCGCTGGTGAACCCGCATGCCTATACGGACAGCAACATCGAAGGGTTTCTGAACATATTGGAAGGTTGCCGGCAGGCGAAGGTCGAGCACCTCGTCTATGCCTCATCGAGTTCTGTCTACGGCGGCAATACCCAGATGCCGTTTTCAATTCATGACAACGTCGATCATCCGGTCTCTCTCTATGCGGCCAGCAAAAAGGCCAATGAACTCATGGCCCATTGTTATGCGCATCTCTATCGGATTCCCTGCACGGGCCTGCGGTTTTTTACGGTCTATGGGCCCTGGGGAAGGCCCGATATGGCATTGTTCATTTTTACCAAGGCGATTCTGGAGGGAAAACCGATCGAGGTCTACAACCATGGAAAGATGCGTCGAGACTTTACCTATGTCGATGACATTGTCGAAGGAGTGATCCGAACCCTCGATCATCCGGCTACGCCAAATCCGTCCTGGTCCGGTGACAAGCCCGATCCCGGAACCAGTTCAGCACCGGCCAGGATCTATAACATCGGCAACCATCAGCCGGTGGAACTGCTGCGCTTTATCGAAGTGTTGGAGCAGGCATTAGGAAAGAAGGCGGTGAAGAAGCTAATGCCGATTCAGCCGGGAGACGTGCCCGCGACCTATGCGGACGTCGAGGACCTCACGCGGGACGTTGGGTTTGCCCCTGCGATGCCGATCGAAGAAGGTATCGCGCGCTTTGTGCGGTGGTACCGGGAGTTCTACAAAAAATGAGGGGTGCCAAGCCTTTCAGATAGCCTGGCACCCCCACAGTTTCTTGCCCTGAAGCGATTCGTTACTGACAGCCGATCGGCACAAATCCAGGCCCAAATAGCTTCGACAGTGTGATATATCGCGCGTTGTCGTAGAACGAATAGCTCGGACCCCGCTGATTTCTTCCGGAAAGATCTCCGCCGTACGAAGGATCTGTCCCGTAAAAGAACCCGCCGCGTGTTTTCTGAACGAGGTGGATCCATTCTCCATATAGGGAACAGACTTCAGCTTGAACGGACCCGGATGAGGCGATGCTGGCGTGCCAACTTTTGGCCCAATCGGGGACGGTTTGTTCCCCGCCGGTCACACCGGTCTGATTGCGGTCTGGGTATGGAGGAACATTGTAATGAGGCGCTGCGGCCACGGTGGGCCGATAGGTCGGCATGTTGTCCAGTGAGGGTACGGTCGACAGTTCTTTCAGCGTCATCAGTTTGCAGCCCGGCAGATCCTTATTGGTGTAGAGGGCGCTCCCATCGGCTTGGGGACATTCCCGCATCAGCATTGGATCGAAGGTGACCGTGGTATCGGAGAATGCCGACGTTGAGGACAGGGTGAAGATCGCTGCGGCAATCATAAGCACATGGGTGGGCCGCATAAAGCACCTCCCTTGAGACGGTGGAACAGACTGGGTTTGCATCGTCCTTTACCTCTTTTAATTATATTCACCGATGGTAGTGACAAGCTTTTCTGTCAGTGCCAAAGCTGTCTATGCACCTTTCGTGGGGGTCTTGCTGCCGGCATGAGGCGCGGAAAGATGGCTCAGATGGCCGATTAGCCAGGATTCGAGCTTCGGTCGATATAAAAGATGCGGACTCCAAACCTCTTGGAATGAGATGTACTTTTGTCAGTTGTTCCAACGAGAGGAAAAGGTCAGCGAGAGGCCCTGTATTCTGTATGTCTTGCTGAGCGGATGCCGACTCGGTAATTCTCCCGCAGCACATTTCGGTGCATAGTGATTAGAGGTGGCGGGGGTGCCATCATGGCGCAGGCCATGGCCTATCTCGCTCGATCATCATGAACTCAGCGTTGCGTAGCA